>JAZUHB010000046.1:0-28060 GCA_045641505.1 Bianqueaceae bacterium
CCGAATCGGCGCATCCGACGACCTTGCCTCCGGTCAGTCCACCTTTATGGTCGAGATGAACGAGATGGCAAACATCCTGAAAAACGCCACCTCCTCCTCGCTGCTGATTCTTGACGAAATCGGCCGCGGCACCTCTACCTACGACGGCATGGCCATTGCAAGGGCGGTGCTGGAATTCTGCGCCGACAAGCGCAAGCTGGGCGCAAAGACCATGTTTGCAACCCACTACCACGAACTCAGCGCCCTTGAGGGTGAGCTGCAGGGCGTGAGAAACTATAACATTACCGCCAAAAAACAGAACGGAAACCTTGTTTTCCTGCGCAAAATCGTACGCGGTGCCGCCGACGAAAGCTACGGCATCGAGGTCGCGAAGCTTGCCGGCCTGCCCCGCTGGGTGCTCGGCCGCGCGAAGGAGATCCTCGACGAGCTGACCGAGCGCGGGCTCAGCCAGCAGGCGGCGCAGATCGCGGCGCGCACCGGCGTCGAGGCGGAGCAGATCGATCTCTTCGAGCAGATCGAGCGGACCCCCGACGTGGTGAAGCAGCTGCTCGCGCTGAACGTCGACTCGATGACGCCGCTCGAGGCGATGCAGGCTCTCTACAGTCTGCAGAAGCAGGCGAAGGAATAAATCGAACGGATCGCGCCGGACAAGGCGCCGGATCCGGGAAAGGAGGACACCGTGCCCCATATCGAGCTGCTGGACAGCCTGACGATCGACAAGATCGCCGCGGGCGAGGTCGTGGAGCGGCCTTTTTCCGTGGTCAAGGAGCTGACCGAAAACGCCTTGGACGCCGGCGCGAGCGCCGTCACCGTCGAGATCCGGGACGGCGGTGCCTCCCTGATCCGCGTCACCGACAACGGCTGCGGTATCCCCGCGGACGAGGTCCGCAAGGCCTTCCTCCGTCACTCCACCAGCAAGATCGCTTCGGTGGAGGACCTGCTCTCGGCCCGCACCCTGGGCTTCCGCGGTGAGGCGCTGGCCTCGGTCGCGGCGGTCGCGCGGGTGGAGCTTCTCACGAAGACCGCCGACGCCCTGACCGGCGTCCGCTATGTGATCGAGGGCGGAACGGAGCGCTTCCTCGAGGAGGCCGCCGTGCCCGACGGCACCACCGTGAAGGTGGAG
Organism: Bianqueaceae bacterium; assembly: GCA_045641505.1. GTDB lineage: Bacteria > Bacillota > Clostridia > Lachnospirales > Bianqueaceae > JAZQNF01. The sequence goes on from JAZUHB010000046.1 coordinate 1,124, forward strand.
AACCTGTTCTACAACGTGCCCGTCCGCCGGAAATTCCTGAAGAAGCCCGGCGTCGAGGCGGCCGCGGTCACTGACTATGTGCAGCGGCTGATCCTCGGTCATCCGGACGTGGCCTTCCGCTATTACAACGGCGGGCGCGAGCCCGTCCTTCTGTCTTCCGGCCGCGGCGAGCTCAGAAACTGCGTGTTCGCGGTCTACGGCCGGGACATCGCCGATAAGCTGCTGGAGGTCTCCGCCTCCGACGGAACCTTCACCGTCAGCGGCTTCGTGAGCCGCCCGCAGCTCGCCCGCGCGAACCGCTCCTTCCAGAGCCTCTTCATCAACGGCCGCTACGTCCGCTCGGCCCTCGTCGACAAGGTGCTGGACGAGGTCTACAAGGATTTCCTGGTGCCGGGCACCTTCCCGGTGACCGTGCTGCATCTTTCGATGGATCCGTCCCTCCTGGACGTGAACGTGCACCCGACCAAGATGGAGGTGCGCTTCGGCTGCGAGGAGGCCCTCCGGAGCTTCCTGCACGGCGCCGTGCTCGCGGCCCTGCGCGCGTCCTCCCTCGTGAGCCGCGAGGGCATGATCCGCGAGAGCGCGGAGGCGGTGCGAAGAGAGGAGAGTCCGGCCGGGACGACGATTGCCCAGCCGGTCGAAAAGCCGGCCGAGACGACGATTTCTCGGCCTGCCGAAAAACCGGTCGTGCATCCCGCCGAACATCCGGCCGAAAAACCGATTGAAAAGCCCGTCGAACCGCCGATCGAAAAACCCGCCGAAAAACCCGCGGAACATCCCGCGGAACATCCCGCCGAAAAGCCCGTCCAGATCTCCGTCTACAGCGACCCGATTCCCGTGGCCGAGGCCCCGGAGCTCCGCGAGGACGAGCTCCCGTTCGGCGACACCGACCCGGTCCCGGAGGACCTCCGCCTGATCGGGCAGGCCTTCGGCACCTACTGGCTCGCCGAGAGACGCGGCATGCTCTACGTGATGGACCAGCACGCCGCGCACGAGCGCGTGCTCTACGACCGCTTCCGGGCGATGCTCCGCGAGGGCCCGGTCGACTCGCAGCTCCTGCTCGAGCCGCTGACCGTCACGGTCGACCCGCGCGAGGTCGCGCTCCTGCCCGGCTTCCAGCCCGAGCTCTGCCGCATGGGCTTCGAGGCGGAGGCCTTCGGCGAGGACTGCGTGATCGTCCGAGCGGTCCCCTTCATCTTCAACAGCCCGCTCGAGGCCGCGGACATGGCGGCGATGCTCGACCTGCTCGTGGCCGGCAGCCGCGACGCGTCCCGCGACCTGCTTCTCGACAAGATGGCGATGACCGCCTGCAAGGCCGCAGTGAAGGGCAATTCCCTGATGAGCGAGAAGGAAGCGGAGGAGCTCCTGCGGGCGCTCTTCGCCTCCGAAAATCCCTACAACTGTCCCCATGGCCGCCCCACGCTGATCTCGCTGACGAAGTACGAGCTCGAGCGGCGGTTCAAGCGGGCCTAAGCGCAAAAGGGAAACCTTTTGCGCTGCGTTTTGCGGCGTCTCTGTCTTGCGGCAGTGCCGCCGCAATTCCGCACAATACGGAGGTTCCTTGCCTTTACACCATGAAGAAAACACCCCTTTTGATCATTGCCGGCCCCACGGCCTCGGGCAAGAGCGCGCTGGCGGTCGAGCTGGCCCTCCGCTTCGGCGGCGAGGTGATCTCGGCCGATTCGATGCAGGTCTACCGCGGCATGGACATCGGCACCGCGAAGATCCGTCCCGACGAAACGAAGGGCGTTCCGCACCACCTGATCGACGTCGTCGCGCCCGATGAGGAGTGGAACGTGATGGAGTTCTGCCGGAAGGCGGCGCCCCTGATCGAAGAGATTGCGTCCCGCGGCCGGCTCCCGATCCTTTGCGGCGGCACCGGCTTCTACATCCACGCGCTGGCCTACGGCGCGGAGTTCGAGGAGGAGGAGCCGAGCGGCGTCCGGCAGGAGCTCGAGGCGCTTCCCACCGACGAGCTTGCCCGCCGTCTCGCGGAGCTCGACCCCGAGAGCGCCGCGTCGATCCACCCGAACAACCGCAAGCGCGTGATCCGCGCGCTGGAATACCTGAGCCTCACCGGCGAGCCGATCAGCGCCCACAACGCCCGGCTCCGCGAGAAGGAGGCCCCCTACGAGCTGCTCTACCTGGTGCTCTCGCCCGAGCGGGCGAAGCTCTACGAGCGGATCGAACGCCGCGTCGACCGCATGCTGGAGGAGGGCCTCGTCGAAGAGGTCCGCGGCCTCCTCGCGCGGGGCTGCGGCCGGAGCCTCGTCTCGATGCAGGGGCTCGGCTACAAGGAAATCGCCGCCTTCCTCGAGGGCGAGTGCGGCGAGGCCGAGGCCATCGAGGCGGTGAAGCTCGGCACCCGTCATTTTGCCAAGCGCCAGCTCACCTGGTTCCGGCGCGAGCCGGACGCGGTCTTCCTGGACGCGGGCGAAAACTTCGAAGAGCTCCTCGCCGACGCGGCGGCCCTGTGCCGCGCCCGGCTGGACATAGATTGAACCTCATAGAGAGAAAGAGAGGAAACACATGAACAAGATCGCCAACCTGCAGGACCTGATCCTGAACACCCTCCGCAAGGACAAGACGGACGTCACCGTCTTCCTGACCAACGGCTTCCAGATCAAGGGCACCGTCAAGGGCTATGACAATTTCGTGATCATCCTGGAGACTGCCGAAGGCAAGCAGCAGATGGTCTACAAGCACGCCGTCTCCACCGTGGCGCCCTCCCGCCCGGTGAGCATCGCCCGCGCGGCGAAGGCGGCCGAGGAAGAGTGCGGAGAAGAGGAAGAATGAGCCTTCTGAGCGATTTACGGATCAGCGGGGAGACGCTCGCCTTCTGCGAGGAGAAGGAGCGTGAGCTCGCGCCCGTCTTCGCGGCCATCGACAAGACCGCGGAGCGGAACCAGTGGAAGGTCCTGGAGGCCTTCCAGCATTTCGGCGTGGCGGAGCGGCACTTCGCGACGACGACCGGCTACGGCTACACCGATGACGGCCGGGACCTTCTGGAAAAAATCTACGCGCGGATCTTCCGCGGCGAGGACGCGCTGGTGCGGCCGCAGATCATCTCCGGCACCCACGCGCTCACCCTGGCGCTTTCCGGCGTGCTCCGTCCGGGCGACGAGCTGCTGTTCGCGGTGGGCCTCCCCTACGACACGCTGCAGGGCGTGACGGGCATCCGTCCCGAAGTGGGCAGCCTGACCGAGTTCGGCATCACGGTGAAGATCGCGGAGCTCGACGCGGACGGTCATCCCGACCTGGCGCGGATCACGTCCCTGATCACCGACAAGACCCGGATGGTCGAGATCCAGCGCTCCCGCGGCTACGACGCGCGGCCCAGCCTCTCGCCCGAGGAGATCGGGCGGATCGCGGACGCGGTGCGTTCTGTCAAGCCCGACACCGTGATCATGGTCGACAATTGCTACGGCGAGTTCACCCGCGAGACCGAGCCCGGCGACGTCGGCGCCGATCTGACCGTGGGCTCCCTGATCAAGAATCCCGGCGGCGGCCTCGCCCCGATCGGCGGCTACATCGTGGGACGGAGCGACCTGATCGAGCGGATCGCGGCCCGGCTCACGGCGCCCGGCATCGGCAAGGAAGCGGGCGCGACCCTCGGTGTGCTGCGCTCCTTCTACCAGGGCCTGTTCTTCGCGCCTACCGTGACCGCGGCGGCGCTCAAGACCGCCATCTTCTCGGCGAGGGTCTTCGGCGACCTGGGCTTCACCGTCCGGCCGACCGCGGACGAGCCCCGCTTCGACATCGTCCAGGCGGTGGAGTGCGCGAGCCCGGAGGGCCTGAAGGCCTTCTGCAGGGGCATCCAGGCGGCGGCGCCGGTCGACTCCTACGTCACGCCCGAGCCCTGGGACATGCCCGGCTACGACGCGCCCGTCATCATGGCGGCCGGCAGCTTCATCTCCGGCGCCTCGATCGAGCTTTCGGCGGACGGCCCGATGAAGCCGCCCTACACCGCCTACTTCCAGGGCGGGCTCACCTGGGCCCACGGGAAGCTGGGCATCATGCGGGCGCTGGAGGAGCTTCGCGCCGCCGGCCTCGCGGATCTCGGAGGCGCAAAGCGCTGATGGTCCGACTTCCTTCCGAATATGAAAAACGGATGCGGGAGCTTCTGGGCGAGGAGGAGTTCGGGGCGTATCTCGCCTCCTTCGACCGCCCCGTCTGGCAGGGCTTCCGCGTGAATACGGCGAAGCTCGGCACGGAGGAGTTCCTCGCGCGCCGCGGGCTTTCGGCCGACCCGGTCGCGTGGTGCGGCTCCGGCTTCTACGCCGCGGGCGATACGAAGGACTGGTCCAAGCATCCCGACTACTACGCCGGTCTCTACTATCTGCAGGAGCCCAGCGCGATGGCGCCCGCGGCGATTCTGCCGGTGGAGCCCGGGGACCGCGTGCTCGACCTCTGCGCGGCGCCCGGCGGCAAGAGCACCCAGCTCGCGGCAAGGCTTTCGGGCCGCGGCGTCCTGGTCTCGAACGACATCAGCGCCTCCCGCGCGAAGGCGCTTCTCAAGAACCTGGAGCTCTTCGGCTGCCCGAACATGGCGGTCCTCTCCGAGGCCCCGTACCGGCTGGCCGAGCGCTTCGCGGGCTACTTCGACAAGGTCCTGGTGGACGCCCCCTGCTCCGGCGAGGGCATGTTCCACAAGGAGCCGGCCATCATGAAGAACTGGGAGCAGTACGGGAGCGAGTACTACGCGAAGCTGCAGCGGGAGATCCTGCCGGCGGCGGTCGCGATGCTCCGTCCCGGCGGCATGCTCCTTTATTCGACCTGCACCTTCGCCCCTCTCGAGGACGAGCAGACGGTGGAGTGGCTGCTGGACGAGTATCCGGAGATCTCCCTCGTGCCCTTCGAAAAGGCGGAGGGGATCGACGACGGTCATCCGGAATGGTCCCTCTCCGGGCGGGAGGAGCTTCGGCTCTGCGCCCGCTTCTGGCCGCACCGGCTGCGCGGACAGGGACACTTCGTCGCGCTGCTTCGGAAGTCGGAGGAAGGCGAGGCGGGCGCGGGTGACGCGGTCTTCGAAAATTTCGCGGCGGGAAAGGCGGCGCCCTCTCCCGAGTTTACGGCCTGGGCGGCGGAAAATCTTGCGGCGGCCGACGCGGCGGATCACCCCGCGGCATCCGGCCCGGCGGACTTTTATTTCCCGGGAAATAATTTCGACCCCGCGCGGCTCCGGACCTTCGGCGACAATCTCTTTTACACGGCGCTTCCCGCGGAGGCCCTGAGCGGGCTCCGGGTGCTTCGGAACGGCATCTTCCTGGGAGAACTGTCCCACGGCCGTTTCGAGCCCACCGAGGCGTTCGCGATGACCCTCCGGAAGGGCGCGGCCCGGCGCGAGCTGGACCTGGCCCCCGACGACGGCCGGGTGCTCCGCTACCTCAAGGGCGAGACCCTGACCGACGCGCCGGCGGACGGCTGGTACCTGGTGCTCTGCGGCGGCTTCCCCCTCGGCTGGGCGAAGGCGAGCGGCGGCATCTACAAGAACAAGTATCTCAAAGCCTGGAAAATGTAAGATGGACTACGATCTGGTAATCATCGGCGCGGGCCCCGCGGGGTCCACGCTGGCGGCGTCCCTTCCGACCGGAATGAAGGTGCTCCTCGCGGACCGGCGGTCCTTCACCGACCCCGCCAAGCTCTACGAGAGCGAGAAGTGCTGCGGCGGCATGCTGGACAAGCGGGCGCAGAAGGCGCTCGCGGCCCGGGGCATCGCGCTCCCCGGCGACGTGCTGGTGAGCCCCCAGGTGTTCACGCTGCGCGGCATCGACCTGGACAACGGCGGCCGGGAGCGCTACTACCAGAAGCAGTACGTGAACATCGACCGCGCCCGCTTCGACCGCTTCCTGGTCCGGCGCGCGCTTGGGAATTCCTCGGTGGAGCTGGCCGAGGAGGCCCACGCCTTCGGCTTCCGCGAGACGGAGGAGGGCGTCACCCTCAGCCTGCGGACCCCGGACGGCACCCGGACGGTTTCGTGCCGGTATCTCGTCGGCGCGGACGGCGCCTGCTCCTGGGTGCGGCGGAAGATCGATCCGTCCTTCTCCGCCCGCTCCTTCAAGCGCTACGCGAGCCTGCAGGAATGGTACGAGACCGCGGAGGAGCCGGCCTGCTACACGGCGCTCTTCGACCGCCGCGTGACCGATTACTATTCCTGGATCATCCCGGAGAACGGCCGCCTGATCATCGGCAGCGCGCTCCCCGCGGACAAGAGCGCCCGCGCCCGCTTCGAGCGGTACAAGGACGATCTGCGTGAGCTCGGCTTCGACCTCTCGAAGCCCGTGAAGCGCCGCGGCGCCGTGATCCTCCGTCCCGCGCCCCTGGGCGACATCTGTCCCGGCAAGGGACACTTCTATCTCTGCGGCGAGGCCGCGGGGCTCATCAGTCCCTCGAGCTGCGAGGGCATCAGCTTCGCGCTGGAGAGCGGCCGCCTGCTCGCCGAGAGCCTGAGCCGCGGCGAGACGCCCGCCCGCTACAGCCGCCGCCTCGCGCCGCTTAAGCGCAAGGTCTTCCTGAACAGTCTGAAATCGCCCGTGATGTACGGCCCGTTCCTCCGCGGACTGGTCTTCCGTCTCGGCGCGCTGAGCATGAAAGTCGACACGGACGGGGCGAACCCCGAAAGCAAAAGCAAGAAAGCGTAACTCAACATGGCGAACCCACCGAAGAAAAGGAAGAAGCGCCGCTGGCGCCTCGTGCATCCGGAAAGGCTGCTGCTGGCAGTCCTTCTTTTGCTGTTCCTGATCGGCGGGACCGTCACGCTGGTACACAGCTGCACGCACCGCCCCGCGCCCGAGGAATCCGTCGCGCCGGTCCGCGAGGAGGAGAGCGAGGTCTCGCAGGACAGCCGCAAAGGCACCGTCTCGCTCGAGGAGCTCGCCGTCCAGCTGCAGGCCACGGTGCTCGCGACGATGGACGTGAACCGCGAGAACTACTACCGCGCGCCGGAGCTGCCCCCGAAGGAGGCGCGCCTCTCCGTCGGCTACCGCTACTGCCTGGTGCTGGCGGCGGGCCACGGCGGCGAGGATCCCGGCTCGGTCGCCGGCGAGATCTACGAGAAGGACATCAACCTGGCGGTGGCGCTGGCCGTCCGCGAGTACATCGAGCATCACGCGTCCGACATCAAGGTCGTCATGACGCGCACCGGGGATACGCTGGTGAACTATCAAGAGCAAGTGGCCGTTGCTGAACATGAGGACGCGGATTTGCTTCTGATCCTTCATACGAACAGTTATTCCGGAACCGGCCGCGCTATTGGAACACAGGGTTTCTACCAAACTGTTCGTGCTTCCAAGGAAATTCAGGCAAAGAATAAGGCATTGGCTGAAGCGCTTACGGGAGCCATCTCTGAAGCCTTGGAGACCTACAACCGAGGCGTTTCGAATAAAACGGCAGATGGATTGTTAGACCTTAATGATCATATTCCTCTCTCTTTGGTCGAACTCGGCTTTATCACCGACGAGGAGGAGGTCGCGAAGCTCACGAGCCCCGTCTACCAGGAGAAGATGGGCGAGGCGATCGGCAAGGTCCTGATCGACACGCTCTACAGCTACCCGGTCCGCACTGAGGAAGAGGAGGAGCCGTGATGGAGAAGATCGTGATCGGCCTCTCCGGCGGCGTCGACTCCGCGGTGGCGGCGCGGCTTCTGCAGCGCGAGGACTGCGAGGTGATCGGCGCGACCGTGCTGACGGGCTTCGGCCCCTCGGTCGAGCCGGAGGCCCGCGAGGTGGCGGCGCGGCTCGGCATCGAGTTCCGTCCCGTCGACGTGTCCGCCCGTTTCCGCCGCGAGGTGGCGGAGCGTTTCGCACAGGAATATCTGAAGGGCCGTACCCCGAACCCCTGCGTTCTCTGCAACCCGGCGGTGAAGTGGGAGGCCCTTTTCGAGGTGGCTGACTCGGTCGGCGCGGATCGGGTCGCGACCGGCCACTACGGCGAGATCGCGCGGCTTGCGAATGGCCGCTTTGCCGTGGCCAAGGCGCCGGTGAAGGACCAGTCCTACGTGCTCTGGGGCCTCAGCCAGGCGCAGCTTGCCCGGACGCGCACCGTGCTCTCCGGCCTCACGAAGGAGGAGGTGCGCCGCATCGCCCGCGAGGAGGGCCTCGGCGTGGAGTCGAAGCCCGACAGCCAGGAGATCTGCTTCGTCCCCGACGGCGACTACGCCCGCTTCGTCGAGGACTTCACCGGCGTGCGCTCCGTCCCCGGCAGCTTCGTGGACCCGCAGGGCCGCGTCCTGGGCACCCACCGCGGCCTGATCCATTACACGGTCGGCCAGCGGAAGGGCCTGGGCCTTGCCTTCGGCGAGCACCGCTTCGTGACCGAGCTTCGCCCCGCGGCCAACGAGGTCGTGCTGGGCCTGAACGAGGACTGCTTCGCCCGCGGCCTGATTGCGGAGGGGCTGAACTGGCAGGCGCTGGGAGAGGAGGAGCTGCGGGGGGAGGCGGCCGCGGCTGGTGTTTCGGTGGCCGGTCTCGCGTCGGACGCGCTGGCTGCTGCTTCGGCCGCCGACCTTGCTTCGGCCGCCGCGCCGGGCCTTCGGCTTCTCGGCAAAATCCGCTATGCCCACCGCGAGGAGCCCTGCACCCTGCGGCTGCTTCCGGACGGCCGCGCGCTCTGCCTGTTCGACGAGCCGCAGCGCGCCATCACGCCGGGACAGTCCGTGGTCTGGTACCGGGACGGCCTGGTCGCCGGCGGCGGCGTGATCGCGGAGGTGGTGAAGTGACAGATTCCGTCGTGGCGCGTGGTGAAATGACAGAAGCTTCCGCGGTGCGTGGTGAAGTGACAGATCAACCCGCGGCGCCTTCCGCCGTGTCCGCAAACTGGGGCGAGCTTCTGGTCCGCTGGTATCAGGCAAACGCCCGCGAATATCCCTGGCGCAGCGATCCGTCCCCCTATCACGTCTGGCTGTCGGAGATCATGCTGCAGCAGACCCGGCTCGAGACGGTGCGCGCCTACTACCTGCGCTTCATCGGCGAGCTGCCCACGGTGGCGGCGCTGGCCGCGGCCCCCGAGGAGCAGGTGCTGAAGCTCTGGGAGGGCCTCGGCTACTACTCCCGTGCGCGCAACCTGCACAAGGCGGCGAAGGTCATCGTGAGCCAGTACGGCGGCGAGATCCCGGCCGACCCCGCAAAGATCCGCGCGCTGCCCGGCGTGGGCGACTACACCGCCGGCGCGATCAGCGCGGTCGCCTTCGGCCTTCCCGTCCCCGCGGTGGACGGCAACGTCCTGCGGGTGGTCTCGCGCCTGTTCGAGCTGGAGGACGACGTCCTCTCGCCTGCCGCGCGCCGGAACGTGACGGAGCTCGTTCGCGCCGCCTATCCGCCCGAGGCCTCGGCCTTCACCCAGGGCTTGATGGAGCTGGGCGAGACCCTGTGCCTGCCCGGCGTGCCGCTCTGCGACGCCTGCCCGCTTCGCGAGCTCTGCCGCTCCCGTTCATCCGGCCGCGCCGCCGAGCTTCCGCTCCGCAAGGCGAAGACGGCCAAGCGCGAGCTCACGCGGGAACTCTTCCTTATTAAAAACGCGGACGGCCGCCTGCTGTTCTGCCGCCGCCCGGACAAGGGCGTGCTGGCAGGCCTCTGGGATTTGCCGGAGGAGAGCGAAGGCGCCGGGATTGGAGGCGCCGGTTCTGCAGGGGACACTTCTTCTTCTGCCGACCGTCTCCGCGCCACTTCTTCTTCCGCCGACCGTCTCCGCGCCGCGGGCTTCGTCCTTCGGAGGGGCGAGCTTCTCGGCGAGGCCGATCACGTTTTCACCCATCTGATCTGGCACATGAAGGTGTGGCAGGGCAGCCTGGAAAGGCAGGGCGGCGCCGCGGAGGACGATGCGCTGGCAGATGCCGCGGGGGACGGGGCGGCCAACGCGGCCGATGCAGCCAATCTTCCGCTTCCTGAGGGCTTCGTCTGGGCCGATCCGGCGGAGCTCATGCTCCCGACCGCGGTCGCGAAGGCCGTGGGCCTGGGGTACGGAAATGAAAAAACAAGAAAATGAGGAAATCATCCTTTCCCGGATGATCTCCTCTTTTTTGTTGCAAACGCAGCGGAACGCGAAGCGGAACGGCGACCCGTCACGTGAAATAATGGTCCGCGATTTTCTCGAGCACCGTCATATTCAGCGGGCAGCCGGCAGCCTCGTGGGTCACGATCAGCTCGATGCCCGGCGCGTAGCCCGCGGCCACGTAGGCGTTCAGCTTGCGAAGCGCGGTTTCCGCGTAGTCGCTTTTGTCGAGCAGCCCGAAATGCTCCCAGATCAACTCGCGGCGCGTGCGGGGATTCAGCACGGTGAAGTCTGGGAAAACGCGGCGGTCGGGCAGCCGGAGCGCGCATTCGTAGCGGTAGGGGATGCCGCGGTCATGCAAAAGATCCGCGATGATCTTTTCCGATTTGGAGCGGACGTTTTCGCCGGCCTTTGTCGTGAAGGTAGTGTCGCCCTCCCAAAGATCCTTGCGCTCATAGGGCATCGCGCGCCACCGCTCGGCATAGTCGCTGTCAGAGAGAAAAAGGGGCTTCACGAGACTTTGCCGGACCGGACTGAGGGAATCGTAGACAGCGGTCAGCCGCTGAAGCTCTGCTTCCGCGGTGAATTTGGCTCGATGCGACTGAAGTACGGCCGCCAGCTCCTTATCCAGCTTCTGCAGATAATCCTTTTGCGCCAAAGCGTGCACCGTCTCCGTGTCGCTTCGCCGGAGGTAGTCGCCGTTCGACCCCTTGCCCGGGTAGCGGTAAAACCGATAATAATCTCCGCTGCGCGCGACACGCAGAGTTCCCTCCGGTATTGTGCTCAGTTCCCGGTGAATGATCTCGCGACTTCGCTCCAACTGCTCGGTCCAGTCGTCCTTCATGAGCATGCTTCTTCCTCCTTGGCAGTTGTTTCTTATTATATTATCGTCGCCGCGGCTGAAAGATTCCGCTTTTGCCCCGGGTTTTTCAAGAGCGCCGCTGCCGTCTTTTTCGACTTGAGTGGAGAAGGCTCATTTTCGGCCAAAAAAACCACACTTTTTCGTCGCCGATAGGTGGAAAACGTGTTTTTTGCACTTTTCCACTCAATTGTTTCTGCGCAATTGAGTGGGAAGGCTGGTTTTTCGTGCGCTTCCACCTATCTTGCCTCGTAAAGTGTGGTTTTTTTCTTGCCTGGAGGGCTTTTCCACTCAACTCCGCAAACGGGGCCGCGGCTGGATCCGCATCTCGGCTGAATCCGCATCTCGGCTGGATCCGCATCGCAAAAAGCCGGAGCGCCTCAGCGCTCCGGCCATAAGAAATTATATTCAGGCGTTCTTCATCTCCGCAAAGAAATCCGTAAACACCGCGTCGCGGCGGATGAAGTCGATCACGCGGATCGGGTGCGGATCGGGGCCGGGCGCCCAACGAAGGTCGTCGGTCACGGTCGGGGCCGGCGCGAGGACCGAGTCCATGAACTCCGGATGGAGCAGGGCGGCGGGGGCGGCGATGTCCCAGATGATCTTCGAGGCGGCGTACTCGGCGCCGTCGGGGAGGGCGGGCGCGGAGGCGCGGAGCTTCCCGGCGACGAGGTCGGTCAGGTAGCGGCCGACGGGGCTCGCGCCCAGGAAGTGCTCGAGCTCCCAGACCGAGGTGCAGAGGAGCCGCGAGGTCTTGTTCGTCGGGATCAGCACCAGCGGGACGCCGCAGGAGAGCAGCACGCGGCCGGCCGGGACGTCCTGGCGGAGGTTGTACTCCACGCAGTCCTTCCAGCTGAGGTCGCAGCCGCCGAGGAAGATCACGACGATTTTCTCGGCGATACGGGGCTCCGCGAGGAGAGCGGAGGCGACGTTGGTTGCGCAGCCGATCGCGCAGACGTAGAGCGGGTCGTCGTCGGGCGAGGCCAGCGCGCGGGCGATCAGGTCGCGGACCGCGGGGCTGTCGGCCGGCTCGAGCGGGGCGGTCACCGGCGGGATGCGCTGCGGCTCGCCGCGGACGATCGCCTGCCAGTCGGGACACCAGTCGGGGCCTTCGCCGCCGAGGTAGCGGGTCGCGCCGCGCAGGACCGGGAAGCGGCCGTCGTCCATGCCGAGGAGCGAGAGGATGTGGTGGATCTCGCCGAAGCTGAGCTCCATCCCCTCCGCGGGGTCGGTGACGTCGGGACGGGTGAACGGGGCGGCGTAGACCGCCTCCAGCGTGATGCGGCCGCGCATGTGGGCGAGGGCAGAGTAGGCGAGGGCGAACTGGTCGTCCTCCTCGTTGAAGGTGTCGGTGTCGAGCACCATGCGGACCTTGCGGCCGACGGGCGGCTCGAGGCGCGCAAGCAGTTTTTCTTCGGAAAGCATTCGAATCTCCTCTGGGTGCCGGAAAATCTCCGTGATGCGGCGGCGGGAAAATCTCCGTGATGCGGCGGGCGGGCCGTGCTTCAGTCGGCCGTCAGCTCGTGGAAGAGGTCGGTGAAGACGTCGTCGCGCCAGATGTTCGTGAGGACGCGGATCAGGTGCCGGCCCTCGGGGAAGGTCCAGCGGTAGTCGTCGTCGATGCCGGGCGCGGGCACGAGCTTCGAAACGGTGTACTCGGGGTGCAGCAGCACGGCGGGCGCGGCCACGTCCCAGATCACCTTTGAGGCGGCCCAGGGGATCTCCGCGGCGATGTGGCCGGGGTGGAAGTCAGCGTATTTCTTGCGGACGAGGCCGGCGAGGTAGCTGCCGATCTCGCTCTTGCCGTCCAGAAAGCGGTCGAGCTCGTAGGTCGTGGTGCGGAGCGCCTGCACGGTCTTGTAGGCGGGCAGCAGGAAGAGCGGGACGCCGCTGTCGAGGAGCACGCGGCTGGAGATGAGGTCCTGCCGCAGGTTGAACTCGAAGCAGTCCGGCCAGTCGAGGTCATGGCCGCCGAGGAAGATCACGACGATCTTCTCCTTGATCCGGGGCTCCATGAGGAGCGCGGAGGCCAGGGTGACGGGGCAGCCGGTCACGCAGACATAGAGCGGGTCGTCCGCGGGGCGGTCCATCGCGCGGCGGATCAGGTCGCGCACGGCCTCGCAGTCGACGGGCGCCGTGGGGTCGGGCAGCGGCTCGAAGTGCCAGCCCTTCCGCTTGACCATCTCGGCCCAGTCCATGATCTGGCCGGAGAGGAAGCGGTCCGCGCCGTGAAGGACGGGGATGCTCCCGTCGTCCATCCCGACGAGCGAGAGGATGTGGTGGATCTCGCCGAAGCTGAGCTCCATGCCGACGGCGGGGTCCTTCACCCGGTCATGCGAGTAGGGCGCGGCGTAGACGGCCTCCAGCACGAGGCGGCCGTGGGCGTGGGCCTTCGCGGCGTAGGCGAGGGCGAACTGGTCGTCCTCCTCGTTGAAGGTGTCGGTGTCGAGGACCATGTGGTTGATCCGGCCCGGGGTGAGCGTGAGGCGCGCGGCGCGGAACTCGTCGGTCAGAATCGGCGCCGCCTGGGTTCGCGGCGCGGCGGCCTCGGAATCAGCCGTCTCCTCCATCAGCCGGTCGCGCTCGGCGCGGAGGGCGTCCATGTCGCCGGAGAAGGCGAAGCCGTGGAGGCCGCAGCGGACCGCCGCCTCGGCGTTCTGGGGCATGTCGTCCACGAAGAGGCACTCGGAGGCCGAAAGGCCGAACTTGCCGAGCAGATGCGCGAAGATCTCGGGCTGGGGCTTCACCATGTGGAGCCGGGCGCTGATCACGCGGCCGTCGAAGAGCTCGCTGCCGGGGATCGTGTGCCAATACTCGTCGATGCGGTGGCTCACGTTGGAGAGGAGGTAGACCTTAAGGCCGAGCGCCTTGCTCTCGCGGATGAAGTCCGCCATGCCCGGCACGGCCTCCACCGGCTCGTTCCAGTGGAAGATCATCTGATGCGCGACGTCCCAGAGGCGCTCGGGCAGCAGCGGGCGCACGCGCTCCTCCAGCCCGGCCTCGTCCAGGTAGCCCAGATCGGTCTGGGCCCAGTTCTTCGAGAAGAAGACCTCGCGGACCAGAAGCTCGATGTCGGCCTCGTCGGTGATGCCGACGCGGCGCAGAAAGTAGCGGGGCTCGTAGCGGAGCAGCACGCCGCCCATGTCCAGGATCAGGTTTTTCAGCATTTTTCTCACCAAAGCGCCGGCGGGGGTGGGCCGCCGGCAGCTTTCTTTCGTGGAGATTACTCGTCAGCGGGCATCCACTTCGGGAGGGCGCCGCCTTCATAGAGAGGGAAGTAGCAGCCGACATCGACGGTGCCGGCGTCCGTGGGAAGATTCAGGTAGAGCGAAACATCGGAGAGCTCCTTTTCCGGAAGGAAGAAGAGGCAGGCATCCTTCGTTTCGCCGGGCTCGAGCTTGACGATATAGACGGTACAGTGATACAGGTCGATGAGCGGCTCGACAGGGGCGGAGCTTCCGTCCGTGTAGGTCATGAAGCCCTTATCGAAAAGGTTGGTGAAATAGAGCGGGTCCTTGCTTCGGTTCTCGAAGCGGTAGATGCAGGCAAGCATGCCTTCCTCGCCGCACATTTCCGACGCGTCGCAGAGGCCGAGGAGCGTTACCTTGTACTCCCGCTCCGGCCGATAGGCGGCCAGCACCTTCTCGCCGGTCCTGAGCTCGATCGGCACGTAGGGCATGCGGGGATTCGGGACGTAGAGGACGCCGCCGTCCTCATCCTCGAGGATCAGGTAGCGCTCGTAGGAGGGCGGGTTCACGGGGCCGGATTCGTTCATGGATTCCTCCCTGGATTCCTCGCGGGATTCCTGCGTGGCCGGGTCGCTCCAATAGGGCCACTCCCTGCCGAACACGGGCAGCTCGCTGAAGCAGTTCCCGGAAAGGTCCTCCCAGAGGATGTCGCGCACGATGCCGCTCTGACTGGGCAGATCCAGTTGAACGTACACGGAATCGGCCGGAGAAAAGTCCCCCGGCGTGCCGAAGAGGGCGAGGAAGTATTTCACCTCGCCGGGCGCGAGGGACACATCGTACACGTTTTCGCAGCCCTCGGCCTTCAGGTCGATGAGGGGCAAGGGCATGCCGTTTTCGGTGTAGCACTCGACCTCGCCGAGGCAGCAGCCGAGCTCGAGCGGCAGGCTGCTATGGTTCTCGAACCTCCAGCAGCAGGCGAGGACGGGGCCGGAATAATCCTTCTCGGAGACCAGCGCCCGGCCGTTGCCGAGACCGACCGTCATCACCTCATACAGCGTGTCCGGCGCGCTGCACACTCCCACCCGGTCGCCCGGGTCCGCGTAGATCTTGACGTTGTCGAGCTCCGGGTTCGCCAGGTAGAACCAGCTGCCGTCTTCTTCATCGTAGAAGAGCTCATATTCATCTTCTTCGGGAGAGACGGACTCGCTCGGACCCGGCCGGTCCCAGCCCTCGCAGCTCGGGAAGAGGAAGCAGATATCGAAGATCAGCGCTCCGGCGAGGAGGAGGCAGATCAGGACCGCGACGAGCGCGCCGCGGTCTTTTTTCTGTTCAGCCATGATTTTTCCTTATCGAAGTCAGTTGTTGCCGGTGAGGTCCAGGATCACGGAGGAAGCGTCGCCGGAGAGGAACTCGGGCAGCTTGCCGTCCCAGGCCTCCAGGTAGAGCTGGCGCAGGATCTCCTCGGTCAGGGTCTTCTGCAGCATTTCGTTGGCCTGCGCCTCAGCCTCGGCGCGGATCACGGCGGCGTCGGCGTCGGCCTGGGCCGCAATCAGCTTGGCCTTGGCTTCCGCCTCGGCGGCGATCATCAGGGCCTTGGCATCGGCCTCAGCCTTGTCGATGTTGCGCTGGTTCTCGATCTCCTGCTGCTGGGCTTCCAGGATGGCGCGCTGCTTGTCGGCGATCGCCTTGTTGTAGGATTCCTCGAAGTCCGCGTTGGAGATGACGACCTTGTTGATGAAGACGACGCCCGCGCCGTACTTCTCGTCCAGGGCCTTCTGGATGTTCTCCTGGGCCAGGGGCTCGATCTTGGAGCGGTTGGTCGCGTCGGTATCGGTCAGGGCCTTGGAGCTCGCCTTGATGGCGGAGGAGACCAGGCCGGAGGAGACCAGGGAGTTGTCGATGTCCGTCACGTGGGCGTAGATCCAGGCGCTCTTTTCGGAGGAGACGGAGTAGGTGACGGTGATGCCGTCGTAGAAGATGGTGGTACGGTCAGCGGTCTCGGACCAGATCTTCTCGTTGAAGACCACGTCCTGCTGCTTGTTGTTCACGCGGGCGATCTTCTGGACGAAGGGGACCTTCCAGTTGAAGCCGTTGGGGACGGGCTTCTCGTCGACCTGGCCGAAGGTCAGACGGACGCCGGTGTAGCCGGTGGGGATGATCTCGAAGCTGTCGGAGAGCACGAAGAGGGCCAGGGCGCAGAGGCAGCCGATCACGATCACGCGGGGACGGATCTTTTTGCTCACGTTCTTGCGGGTGCGCTGCTCGTTGATGACGAGGGGCAGGATGATGAAGCCGATGAAGAGAATAAAAGCAAGGGCTTTGACGAAACTGTTCATTATTTTTCCTTTCTATGGGGGGATTGGCGGACGCGCGGCCGCGGGTTGGGGGATCAGTCGAGGAACTTATCCAGTTCGCGCTCGACCTGGGGCATCTTCTTGGGCGCGGGATTGGCGATCCGCTTGCCGCGCGCGATGACCATGCTGAGCTTGCGGAGGACGCTGAGATCCTCCAGGGGGTTGCCTTCGCAGACGATCAGGTCCGCGATCTTGCCCTCCTCGACGGAGCCGATCACGCTGTCCAGGCCGATCAGGCGGGCGTTCTGCAGCGTCGCGGAGTAGAGGGCGAAGGCCGGCGTGACGCCGCAGTACTTCTTGAAGTAGTAGAGCTCGCGCCACATGTCATAGTGGGTGATGTAGGGGCAGCCGGTGTCGGTGCCGAGGCCGACCGGCACGCCCTCGGCAAGGAGGGCCTTGGCCAGGTCGATGATGCCCTTGAAGACCACCATGCCGTTATACTGGGACATTTCGGAGGCGCCGGAGATCTCCCGGTCGAACAGCGCGTAGGGCAGCGCGGGGGAGATGGTTGACACCTGGAAGGCGCCGTTTTCCTTGAAGAGACGGAGGATCTCCGCGTCCGGCTCGGCGCCGTGCTCGATGGAGTCGACGCCGCCCTCGAGCGCCACGCGGACGCCCTCGGTGCTCTCGACGTGGGCCGCGACCTTGAGGCCCAGGCGGTGGGCCTCCTTGCAGGCGGCCGCCACGTACTCGGCCGGCATCTTCAGCTCGCCGGGCTCGCCCTTCTTCTTGGCGTCCAGGACGCCGCCGGTGATCATCAGCTTGATCAGGTCGGGGCCGCCGGTGGCGATCACGCGGACGTACTCGCGGGCCTCCGCGGCGCTCGTGGCCTCGTAGGCCAGAGAGCCCGCCATGTGGCCGCCGGGGACGGAGACCGCCATGTTGGAGGCGATGATGCGCGGGCCGACGCGCTTGCCGGCCGCGATCTCGTCGCGCAGGGTCGAATCGACGTTCATCACGCCGCCCACGGTCCGCAGGGTGGTGACGCCGCTCAGGAGCTCGGTCTTCGCGAAGCTGCCGCAGACCGCCTTGAGGATGGCGCGGCCGGCCGCGGTGGCGGTGACCAGGCGCACGGTCTTCGCGTTGTCGCGCTCCTTCTTCTTCGGCTTGCCGCCGGCGGGCAGATGGACGTGCAGGTTGATCAGGCCGGGCATCAGGAACTTGCCGGCGAGATCCACGGTCTCCCAGCCCTCGAGCGCTTCGGCGTCAAGCTCCGCGTCCGCGGCGATCCGGACGATGTTCTCGCCCTCGACGAAGACGCTATAGCCCTTCTTCGGCTCCATGGCCTCGGTACCGTCCAGAATGACGGCGTTCCGAAGCACATACTTGTTCGGTTCCTTTTTCATGATGATGTCCTCCTGTGAGAAGACCCCGCGGGTCTCAGATTATGCTACCATTCTACCTTTTTTCCCGGCCTCTTTCAATAGTACGTCGGGGAGAAATAGAGGGGGGTAATTGCAGCGGGGGAGCGAAAGAAAAACTTTCCGACGGCGGAACGTTCGGCGAGAGCGGACGATAATGAAGATAGAGGCGCGGAACGGGCGGAAGCCTCCGCCCGGATCCGGATATTCGAAAGGAGAAGAAAATGGCTGAAAGAATCGAAGCGTGGGCCCGCAGGGTCCGCCGCGTGCTGAAGGATAAAAAGGGAGAGGGCTACGTCGACACCGGCATCAAGCTGCTGATCTCCGTGGTGATCGGCTCGCTGCTCCTGACCGGCCTGTATGCCCTGTTCAGCAACAACATCCTGCCCTCGGTGGGCCAGCGCATCATCGACATGTTCAACTACGTGCCGTGAACGTCTGGCAGCCTCTGCGCGCGGCGCTGTTTCTGGCGCTTTTGCTGGCGGAGGCCGTTTCGGACGCGCGGACCCGCGAGGTGCCGGACGCGCTCCACGGGCTGATTCTGCTCGCGGCCCTGCCGGGGCGGGAGTGGTCCGGGCTTCCCGGCATGCTCGCCGGGACGCTGTGCGCGGGCGGGCTGTTTCTTGCGGCGGCGCTCCGAAGCGGCGGCCGGCTGGGCGGCGCGGACGTGAAGCTTGCGGCTGCGTCCGGGTTTTTCCTGGGTGCGGGGCCTGCGCTCGCGGGTCTCTGTGCGGGTCTCCTGGCGGCGGTCCTCGCGGAGCGTGTCCGCGGAAACCGGGAGGAGGGTTTTCCCTTGATCCCCTATCTGGCACCGGGTCTTGGCGGTGCCTGCTTGATCATGATTGGAGTCAGATAAATGAATAAGAAGATACTGGCAGGCCTTCTGTGCCTGCTGTTGGGTGCGGGCGTCTTTTTCTCGGCGCGCTTGCTGGGAACGAACGGGGAGACGCCCGGAGAGGAGTCGACAGAAAGTACCGGCGTGACGGATCTGCTGTATCGGGCCGAGCCGGTGCTGGAGGAGGGTGAAATGGCAGTTAGCTTTACAATCGGCAGTCTGGCCGCCGGCGTTTCCGCCAGCCTCGAGCCGGGCGATGTGATCGCGTTGTTTACCGAGGATAAGGAGGCCGGCTGCTTCTACGTGCCGGCGCTCCTGCAGGCCGTGCGCGTCATCACGACGACGACCTCGGGCGGCGTCGCGAAAGAGGACGTCGTGAAAAAGGAGGACGGGAGCTTCCCCCTGCCCGTCACGGTGACGGTGAAGCTCTGCGAGCGTCAGGCCGCGGAGCTGATCCGGCTGGAGCAGAGAGGAACGCTGCACGCGGCGCTGATCTGCCGCGGCGATGAGGAAAAGGCGCAGGCGCTTCTCGCGGCGCAGAACGAGGTCCTGACACGCCCCGAGTTTCCGGCATTTTTTGTGCCGGAGGACGCCGGGGATGCGGAGGACGAGCCATGATCGTCGCGGTGAACGGGGCGCCGGGCGCCGGGAAGACCTGCTTCACGCTGCGTCTGGCCCAGGAGCTCCAGCGTCTGACGCGAGAGCCCGTGACGGCCCTTTTCCCGGACCCGGACTGCCCGGGGACGGCGCAGCTGTTTCCCGCGGAGGAGGGCTTTCCCTCCCTCGGCGCGGCGCTCGATTCCTCCGACATTTTCGAGGA
The DNA here is from genome assembly GCA_045641505.1 of Bianqueaceae bacterium. Taxonomy (GTDB): domain Bacteria; phylum Bacillota; class Clostridia; order Lachnospirales; family Bianqueaceae; genus JAZQNF01. Next base: position 20,528 of record JAZUHB010000046.1, read on the forward strand.
GCGCGTGCTGAAGTATCTCCACGTGGAGAAGAGCCTGCCGAATCTGGGCTTTCTGGGCTATCGCTCCGACGACACGCCGGAGAGCTATCCGGCGCTGACGCAGGACCGCGTGGACGCATTGCTCCGGGTGCTCAACTCGATGTCCTCCTTTATCGTCGCGGACCTCGGAAGCTTTCCGCCGGCGGATCTGCTCGGGCAGACGCTGTGGGAGCGGGCCGGCCGCCGTATCACGGTGCTTTCGGCTGACTTCCGCACGACCGCCTGGCTGGGCCGCGGCCGTCGCGAGCCGCAGGAGCTTTGTGTGCTGAACGGCCGGGACCGGCGCGCGGAGGCTGCTGAGGCGGAAATGCGGAATTTCCTGACGGGAAGCAGGCTCTTCGAGCTGCCCTATTCCCGCGCACTGGCGGAGCAGGCCGCGTCCGGAAGTCTGGGGCGGCATCTCCCAGAGGGACGCTATGCCAAAGCCCTGCGGGCCGTGGCGGAGGAGCTTGTTCATGAATGAGGAGGAGTTCCGCGAGCTTCTGACGGAGACGCAGGAGTACATCTCGCGTCATTACGCCTCGGCGCTTTCGGACGGAGAGAAAACGGAGCAGCTGCGGGCCTACATCGCGAAATATCTGAAGGACCGCGGCACCAATCCGGCGGGGACGGAGCTCGTCGCCCGCCTCTATGAGGAGATGGCGGAGTACTCGGTGCTCACGCCGCTTTTGTCCGATCCGCGGGTGGAGGAGATCAATCTGAACGCCTGGGACGAGCTCTGGGTCCATTACCGGGACGGCCGGGCGGAGCGGGTGCGGTCCTTTTCCTCGCCGGAAAAGGCGCTGGACATCGTCCGCCGGCTGCTGCGCCACGCGGGGGCGGTGCTCGACAACGCGACGCCGATCGCGCAGGGACATCTGCCGGGCAACAAGCGCATCACGGCCATCAAAACCCCGGTCGTGGATGAGCGGACGGCCGTGGCGGCCTCCCTCCGCATGCTGAACGCGGAGCCCCTGACGCTGACTGAGCTGATTGCCCAGGGGACGGCCGACGCGGAGATGCTCGGCTTTCTCTGCGACTGCCTTTGCTACGGCGTGTCCTTCGTCGTGGCGGGGCCGACGTCCTCCGGCAAGACCACGCTGCTCAACAGTCTCGTGGGCGCGATTCCGCCGGGACGCCGCATCTTCAGCATCGAATCGGGCGCGCGGGAGCTGCATTTTTGCCACGTCGGCGAAGCGGACCCGGACGGGCCAAAGGATCATCTCAAGGTCCAGACGCTTTCGCGCCCGTCGGAAAAGGCAGAGCTGGACGTGTCTCAGGAGGCCCTTGGCGTCGCGGCGCTTCGCTTTTCGCCCGAGCTCATCGCCATCGGCGAGATGCGGGACACGGAGGCGGCGACGGCCGTCGAGGCCTCGCTGACCGGTCACACGGTCGTGTCCACGATCCATGCCGGCAGCGCCGAAAACTGTCATCTGCGGCTGGCGCTTTTGTGCCAGAAGCGCTTTCCCATCGAGTTTTCCGCTTCGATGATGCAGACCGTCCTGGCCTTTCCCATCGTCGTGAACGCGGCGCGCATGCCGGATCACAGCCGGAAGATCGTCGCGATTACCGAGGCCTGCGTCACGCCGGAGGGAAAGATTTGTTACCGGCCTCTCTACCAATGGGAGGGAGGGGCCTTCGTGCGCAAAAACGCGCCGGGTGAAAAGCTGACGGATCTGATGATCCGGCACGGACTGGACATGAAAGGAGGAAGCGCATGGCTCGGATCTCGGAGCTCTTCATGAAGTTTCTGATGCCGCGGGAGACGCTGTGGCGCGCCTCTGAGCTGGCGAAGGGAAAGAAGGATCCGCACCGCCTCTATGCCCGCTTCGGCAAGACCGCCGGAGTGATGAAAAGCCTGGGCAGGGAGCGGGACCTGGAGCTTCTGTGCTGGCTCGCGGTCGTGATCGCGGTGGGCGGGAGCCTGGTGTGCCTGCTGGTCCGCAATATTTTTCTGCTGCCGGCGGTTATCGCGGCGGCGTTTTTCGTCCCCTGGGTGCTGGGCCGGAGCGCGATCCGCGCCTATGAGAAGCGCTTCGAGGCGGAGCTCGAGACCTCGCTCTCGGTGGTCACCACGGCGCTGATCCGCACGGGCGACATCCTGTCGGCGGTGCGGGAGAGTCTTCCGTATATCAAAAAGCCGGTGAAGGAGTCATTCCAGGCCTTTCTCACGGACGCGACGCTTCTGGACGCCGGGACCGGGCGAGCGCTTTTTCGCCTGTCTCGCTGCTCGGAGAATACCTTTTTCCGGGAATGGTGCGCGCAGCTCGCGCTCTGTCTGGAGGACCACAGCCTGATCGGCAGTCTGCCGCCCGTGGTCCAGGCCATGTCGGAGGAACGGATGATCCGCGGCGAGCTCGAGAACGAGGTCCGGGCCAAGCGGGGCGAATATCTCACCCTGGTCGGCATGACCGCGCTGAGCCTTCCCCTGATGAAGCTGATCAATCCCGCCTGGTTCGGAATCCTTTGCGGAACGGTGCCCGGGCAGCTGGCCGTGGGCATCTGCGCCGCGGTGATTCTGTTTACGGCGGTCAGAATGTTCGAACTCACGGAGAAATTCTTATGAATGAAGCGTTGGCATTGATCCCGGCGGGCGTCGGAGTGCTGCTCCTGATCCCGGGTATGTTCGGCGGAAGGGAAGAGGAGTCCCGGAGAGCGATCCGGGCGGCGCTGTCCCGGCCGGGCCACCAGGTGCTCGAGAGCGCGCTGGGCGGTGTTTCCGCGGCGCTCGCGAAGAAGATCCGGCTGGATGAGTATGCCCGCGAAAAAACGGCGGCAGAGCTTTCGGCCGCGGGCTTCGCGATGACGCCGGAGCGCTACGTAGCGGAGGCCGTGACCAAGGCCGCGCTGGCTTCGGTCTGCACGCTGCCGCTGGCATTCGTCTCGCCCTCGCTGCTGCTTGTACCCGCAGCTGTGTTTCCGGTTTTCTATCTGAAGGAAAGAGGCCGGGCCGGGAAGCTGTCTGTGGCGGCCCGGCGCGAGATCGAGGAGGAGCTGCCTCGCTTTGTCGACACCCTGAAACGAGGCTTTTCGCACAGCCACGACGTCGAGGCCGTGCTGGAGGAATACCGGAGCGTGGCCGGAAAGGCGCTGGCGGCAGAGCTCGCCATCACGCTGGCGGATCTTCGGTCCGGCCGGGTAGAGACGGCGCTTTCCCGCCTGGAGATCCGCGTCGGCTCGGAGCGGCTCGGCGAGGTCTGCCGCGGGCTCATCAGTACGGCCCAGGGCGACGACGTGAGCTTCTACTGGGAGCAGCTTTCCGGCAGTCTCAAGGAGCGCAGCCGCCAGGAGCGCAGAGCCCGGGCGCAAGTCCTGCCGCGGAAGCTCAACCGCCTGTCGATGACGGTGATGTTCTGCTTCCTGCTGCTGTATCTGGTCGTGATCTTTTATGAAACCGTACAGAGCCTCGCGGTTCTGTTTGGCTGAGCGGGGCGGCCCCGGCGGCCGTCCCAACTCGGATGCGGAGGGAAAATGAGGAAAATGAATGCCCGGCGCGGGGAAGGCTACGTGGACGTGTGCGTAGGGATCGTCGCGTTCGTGATGTTTCTGTCGACCGCGCTCAACGTCTTCGCCTGTCTGAATCTGAAGACGGAGATGGACGCCGCGGCGCAGACAGTGCTGGAGGTTGCCTGCGCGGAGGGCCGGACCGACTCGGAGACGCTGCGCGGCCTCATTGCCGGCTACCGTGACCGCGAGCTTACGGTCTCGGTCGTCGCGGAGACGGAGGGGGCCGTTCAGCTGGGCGAGTCCATCGAGGTGAGCGTCAGCAAAACGACGGCGCTTTCCTTCGCTGGGATTCGCTTCCCGCTGGAGCTTTCCTGCCGCCGTCGCGGTCTCTCGAAAAAGTATTGGAAAACGGTATGAAAAAACGTGCTTGCCGCCGCGGCGAGGGGACGGTCCTTCTTTGCGTTCTGCTGATCGTTTTCGCGCTCGTGTTTTCGGCCGTGGCGGAGTATTCACGCGCCGCGATCACGGTCCGCTCCGTGAAGGAGACGCTGCAGAACGCGCTGGATTCCTGCATCCAGCAGGAGGGAATCCGGGAGTTCGGCCGTCTCAAGAACGACGAAACGGAAAGCGAACTGATCCTGCGTCAGCTGCTGGACCGCTTCGGGGAAGGGCTCGCGGCGGAGGACGACGCTTATCTCATTTCGAATGGGGAGACCGTCATCTGCCGCCTGTCGGACTTTCGTCTCGAGCAGACCGGGCTTTTTTCCTGGCGTCTTTCGCTCGAAGCGGAGCTTCCCTTGTCCTTCGCGGGGGCGGGAACCCTTCGCGTTCCTCTTGCGCTGCAGGCTTCTTCCTATTATGAAAACAAATACGGAGAGTGAAAATGAAGAAAAGACTGTCTGTTTTTTTGCTGCTCCTGTGTCTGCTGAGCGCGGTTCCTAGGCCCGTCTGGGCGCTGGATTACTCCGGCGAGCCGGGCGCCGGTCCGGGCGGCTCCCTGACGGGAAGCGCGACCGCGTTCTGTCTGCTCCATGCTGATTCGGCCTGCGGCTCCAACCTGATTTCCGGATACCGGTTCTCGGTGGCGGATCCGGCGGGCGGCCAGCGCGGGAGCTGCGTCGATGTGTACCGGGACCGATACCGTCATAAGGCCTGCGGACCCTCGTGCCCCTACAGCGGCCTGGTGTTCTGGGACAGCTACGGCTACTCGGGCTATTCACTGACCGATTCCGCGGGGCGGACCCAGAACAAGCTGAGTCTGAAAAAGTCAGCGGAGCAGGGGCTTCCGTTTTCGCTGAGAAGAGGGACAGCGGGCCGCTACCGCGAGAGTGCGCTCGGCTTTACCGGCCCACTTCCCGGCTGCGAGACCATCGGAAGCTGGATCCTGGACCCGGTGAACGCTGCGCAGATCGTGAGCCTTTGCCTGCCAGGCGCCGAATTGAACTACGGCGATCTGGTTCTGATCGAGCCCATTTTTTCCTGCCGCGTGGAGGGTCTGTGCTGCGGTCTGACCGCGTCGGATCTGGCGCGGCTGGGTCTTTCCTATTACGGGGACCGGGTGCCCGCCGGTGTCACGGGAGGCTATGAGTTTGCCTGGCTGAGCGCCTGGGTATACCGCGGCTTCCCGAACATGCTCTCGGTCACGGAGCGAAACCGCGCGCGGATGCTGGGACTTTCCCCCGGCACGAAGCTCGCGCTGAAAGCGAAGCCCTCGGCGCTGCTTGGCGGCGCGTACGGCATGGCGATGGCGATCGAGCTCTCGGAAAGCCTGCTGCCTCCCGAGCTGCGGCCCCTTTGCTGCGAGGCGAAGCTTTGCGGCGAGACCGTGCAGCTGAGCGAGGGTGAGGACCCGCCGCGGCTGTCCGCCTATCTGCAGAAAGGAAAGACCTACGTCCTTCGCTTCACCTTTTTCGAGGAGAGCAGCCGGTACCGTGTGCGCAGAAGCTTCAGTTCGTCAGCCTTCCGCGCGGTCCGGCTGACGAACACGGATGAGCCGGTGACGGAAATCGAGCTGACGCTCGGGTCCGACCGCGCGTTTCTGGACATAACGGTCCGGGAGGACTGGCTCGGCGAGGATGGGACGGTCATTCAGCAGGGTGAGGAAAAGGTCTTCCGCCTTCTGGCGCAGCCGGTCCTTCAGCCGTCGGTGTCCGTTCTCGACCTGACGGGCGGCGAGCTTTCCTGCGTCTATCTGGGACAGCGCGTGCAGGCGGTTTACCGCGCGGAGAACGGCGGTGACGAAGCGCGTGAGCTCTGTCTGTCCGGCTTCTTCGGAGAGGAGGCGGACGGCTCCGCGGCCGTTTCCGCGCTCCTGCCCGACGGCGCGGCGGAGCTGCCCGGCCTTCGTTTCCGGACCGTCACGGAGCCTGAACTGATCCTTTCCGCGAGGGCTGAGTGGACGTCGCCGTCCGGGAATGTGGTCTATTCGGCCGAGCGCTCCGTGCCCGTCTGCATCCCGGATGTCGCGGTCACGGCCATTCGCTTCCGCGATGAAAACGGTGTTTTCCACGATCCGGCCCATCTGCCGGCGGACACGGAGCTGACGCCTGTGCTTTCGCTGGCGAATCACACCGGGACCGCCGTCTTCGCGGAGGTCTTCTTCGAAGGAGAGCCGTGCGGACTGATCAAGCTTCCGGCCCGCTCGGTCTGTGAATTCGACGGACCTGCCTTCACGGCGGAGGCCGGCGCGTTCGCCTGCGTCGGGGAGATCTACCTGGAGGGTCAGGAACGCTCGGCGGCACTCGAAAGCGACCCCTCGAACAACCGCCTCGAGGTCCGCGGCAAGGCGGTGGCGGCCTACAGTCTGAAGGCTTTGGGCGAGGATGATTGGTATTATGAGAATACGGAGGTCTATTCCTCGGCATATTTCCAAAACGATTCCCCCACGGATCTTCGCGGCGGCGCCGTGGCGCGCTTCCGGGTCTTCGGCACGGACGGCCGCCTGCTTCTGACGGAGACGAAGCCCTTCGTCTGTCCGAGAGGGGAGCGGGAGCTACTCTATTTTCGTTGGACCGTCACGGCGGACGCGGCGGAGACCGTCATCGACTTTTCGCTGGACGGCGGAGCGAGCTACCTTCGCGCGCCGGTTTGCCGCGAGGAGCTGACCGTTCTTCCGCTGCCCTGCTCGGAGACGCCGGACACCGTCTATGAGGCGGCGGCGCCGGACTGGTTTGAGGCGCCCGAAGCGGATTTTGCCGTTTCTCCCGTCTCCGCGGACCGCGCCGAGGCCACGGCATCCTGGCAGGAATGGCGCTACGATCCGGCGGAGGGCTTCTCCCTCCGTCCCTGTTCTCTCCGGCTTTCCGGTACGGCGGAGCTCTATCCGCAGACCGGTCTCTCGCCGAGGCAGGATGCCGGGCGTTGGACCGTTCGCAGCGGCTACGCCCTCGGCGCGTCCGTCTCCCTGCGTCTCTCGCGGAACACTCCGGAATATACCGGCATCCAACTGGCCTACGCACTCTTCCCCGAGTTCGCGTACTCGGGCGAGGAGGGCTGCTTCACGAACCTCGCGGGCGAGGCATTTTCCTGGAGGCTGGAGAAGCACTTCATGCCCCTCTGGTATCCGGACGGCGATTACGCGCCGGTCCTCCTGATCGGCGAGTTCTGGACGCCCGTCGGCCGACTGACCCTGCGCCTCGCGCCCTCGGTCACGGTCGAGGGCAGCCTCTACGATGACTGGTACGTGGGCCGCTGACGCCTGCCCGGGCGCCCGGCTCGGATCACAAAAAAGAAAGCTGATGCTTCGTAAAGCATCAGCTTTTTTCGTTTCCGGAGCGGTTTTGCCGAGCGTTGTGCGAAGGGTCCGGAGCCCTTCATGTGAAACCGTCAGTCGAGCTGGCCCGGCAGCACGAGCTTCACCTTCGGCGGGAAGCTCCGGTCGAACTCCTCCACGTCGGCGGGGTCCACGTAGTAGACCGGCGGCGTTCGGTAGACGCCGGTGACGCCGGCGAGATAGCCCGGGATCAGCTCCTTGCATAGGAAGAAGGACGCGTCGGCGCCCTCGGGCAGGTCGTGGTAACGGATGCCGAAGCGGCCGGCGTAGTCGAAGCCGCTCTTGCCGTAGAAGCC
>JAZUHB010000047.1:0-4789 GCA_045641505.1 Bianqueaceae bacterium
GTCACCGCCCAGGCCGCCGACCCGAGCCCCGCCGCCCGCCCCGGCGCCCCCCGCGAGACGCTGGAGAACAACATATCCCGCCTGGAGAAGCTCGAGGCCATCGCCAACGATTTCAACGGCGTCAGCAAGAGCTTTGCCATCCAGGCCGGCCGCGAGGTCCGTCTGATGGTCATCCCCGAGCAGGTCAACGACGACGAGATGAAGATCCTGGCCCGCGATGTTGCCAAGCGCGTCGAGGACGAGATGGAATATCCCGGCCAGATCAAGATCAACCTGATCCGCGAGACCCGCGTGGTCGAATACGCCAAATAAAACCTCTGCGGGTGCCGTATTTCCGGTGCCCGCAGATTTGTTTATCCCGGAAACGCGACGCGTTTCCCAACGCGAAGAGGTATATTTTTGAGCGACAAAACAGTTGTGATCAGCCCTGAATACCTGAGCAACATCTTCGGCAGCTTCGACGAGAACGTCAAGGCGCTCGAGAAGACGCTCGGCGTCCAGATCCTGGACCGGGGCGACGATGTGAAGGTGACGGGCGAGGAGCCCGCGCTTTCCCGCGCCTGCGAGGTGCTTCAGAGCATGCAGAGCGTGGCGGCCTCCGGCGAGACGGTCAGCGTCCAGCACGTGAATTATCTTTGCTCCCTGTCCGAGACCGAGAGCAAAGAGGATTTCAAGGAGCTGATGAATGACGTCGTGGCCTTCACGAAGGCCGGCAAGCCCATCCGTCCCAAGACCTTCGGCCAGAAGCAGTACGTGAAGAGCATCCGCGACCGGATGCTTACCTTCGGCATCGGCCCCGCCGGCACCGGCAAGACCTATCTCGCGATGGCGATGGCGGTCACGGCCTTCAAGAAGGGCGAAATCAGCCGCATCATCCTGACCCGTCCCGCGATCGAGGCCGGCGAGCGGCTCGGCTTTCTGCCCGGCGACCTGCAGAGCAAGGTCGATCCCTATCTGCGTCCCCTGTATGACGCGCTGTTCGAGATCATGGGCCAGGAAGCGTTCCAGCGGAATCTCGAGAAGGGCGCCATCGAGGTGGCGCCGCTGGCCTACATGCGCGGCCGCACCCTCGACAATTCCTTTATCGTGCTCGACGAGGCGCAGAACACCACGCAGGCGCAGATGAAGATGTTCCTGACCCGTATCGGCTTCGGCTCGAAGGCGGTCATCACCGGCGACCTCACGCAGATCGATCTGCCCAAGGACCAGAAATCCGGTCTCACGCAGGCGGTCGCGTTCCTGAAGAACATCGAGGAGATCGGCATCGTCAAGCTGTCTAACAAGGACGTCGTGCGGCATCCCCTCGTGCAGAAGATCGTCGAGGCCTACGAAAAGAACGAAAAAGCGATCGAAACGGCTAAGGCCGAAATCGACCGCGAGTATAAAGCGGAAAGAAGAAGATCATGAGTCTCTGGATCGAATGGGAGACCGAGGAGGTCCCCGAAGCGCAGCGTGAGAGCTGGGCGGCGCTGTTCGAAAAGACCGTGGCGGAGGCGCTCCGTCACGAGGAGGTGGATACTCCCTGTGAGGTCAGTCTCACCGTGACCCTGCCGGAGGAGATCCGCGCGCTCAACCGCGATTACCGGGAAACCGACCGTGTCACCGACGTGCTGAGCTTCCCTCAGTGGGATTACGAGGGCCAGCCGGCCGCGTCCTTCCTCAAGAACTGCGAGGTCGATCCCGACACGAACGAGGTCTGCCTCGGCGACATCGTGATCTGCCTGGAGCGCGCGAAGGAGCAGGCCGCGGACTACGGCCACAGCCTGGAGCGCGAGCTCGGCTTCCTCTGCGCCCACAGCATGCTGCATCTGCTCGGCTATGACCATATGGTCCCCGAGGAGGAAAAGGAAATGTTCGCCCGCCAGGAGGAGATCCTGCAGGCGATCGGGCTTACCCGCGATATCTGATACGAAGTGAGGATCCGTCATGCCTAACGAAAACGGCGACAACAGCACCCGCGCGCTGCTCAAGCAGGGCCTCGTGCTGACGGTCGCGATGATCGTCGTCCGCGTCATCGGCGTGTTCTACCGCATCCCGCTCACCAATCTGTGGGGCGACGGCGCGCTCGGAACCTACGGAGACGCGTATACGGTCTACAGCCTGTTTCTGATGATCTCGTCCGTCAGCGTCCCCACGATGATGAGCAAGCTGATCGGCGACCGGGTCGCGCTGGGACAGTATAACGAGGCCAAGCGCCTCACGCGCTGCTGCGTGATCCTGTTCTCCGCGCTGGGCCTTCTGGGCTGCCTGATCATGCTGTTCGGGAGCGAGTTCATCGCGGTGTATATTTTCAATAATCCGGACCTCGCGCTCGCGATCCGGGGCCTTGCGACGACCGTGCTGATCGTCTCCTTCATGAGCGTGTTCCGCGGCTATTTCCAGGGACTCAGCAACATGCAGCCCTCGGCGGTCTCGCAGGTCATCGAAAGCCTCGCCCACGCACTGTTCTCCATCCTGCTGGCGGAGCTTCTGTTTCCCGTCGGCCTCAACTGGTCCGTGTTCGGCGGCGTCATCGCCACCGGCATCGCAGCCGTCTGCAGCCTGATCTTCCTGCTGTGGTGCTACCGGCGCGACAGGAAGAGCTCGAAGCTGGGCCGCGCGAAGGCGTCCGCCTCGACCGAGAGCGACCGATTCCTGTACCGGGCGATCCTCGCGATGATTCTGCCGATCGTCCTCTCCAATGTGATCTTCAACCTGAAGAGCATCATCGATTCCGCCGTCTTCGGCAACCTCATGAAGGTGAAGGGCTTCGACGTCGAGACCATCCGCCAGATGAAGGGCCTCTACACGGGCAAATTCAACATTTTCCTGGCCGTTCCCATCGCCATCGGGGATTCAGTCGCCGCGGCGGTCGTACCGGCCATAGCGGGCGATTTTTCGCTTGGTCTGAAGAAGGAGATCCGCCGGAAGACCGATTCGGTCACGCGGACGGTACTGCTGATCACCGTGCCGGCCTCCATCGGACTCGCGGTGCTCGGCAAGCCCATCATCAAGCTGTTCTTCCCGGGCGCGCCCCTGGGCGGCGAGCTGTTCTGGTTCGGCTCCTTCGCGGCGGCCTTCTACTCCGTGAGCGACATTTCCACCGGCATCCTGCAGGGCGTCGGAAAGCAGAAGGTGCCCATGTGGATCAGCCTGGCCGCGACCGTCCTGACCGTGATCCTGAACGTGCTGATGATCCTGGTCTTCAATCTCGGGATCTACACGCTGCCGATCAGCATCCTCCTGTTCAGCTTCCTGCGGATGATCATGAACGTGGCGGCGCTCCGGCGCCTGTGCGGGCTCCGGATGAGGCTTCCGAGAATGTTCGGAAAGCCGCTCGCGGGCTCGCTCTTCATGGGGGTCTGCTGCGCGATCCTTTACATCCTCGCGTTCAGCGTCTTCGGCTCGAACGCGCTCGCGCTGTTCGCCGCGCTGATCCTGTCTGTGGTGATCTACTTCTTCGTAATGATCAATCTCGGCTGGCTGAGCTCGCGCGACATGGAGAACATTCCTTACGGGAAATACCTCGCGTATTTCAAGATCTGACAAATGAAAAGACCGCCGGGCGGAGAGTCCCGACGGTCTTTCTTTGTGCTTTTTCAGTTTTTCTTCCAGGTCCTCGGCAGGAACAGGAAGAGCATGGGGTAGAGCTCCAGTCGGCCGGCCAGCATGTCGAAGATCAGCACGATCTTGGACAGCGCGGAGAACGAGTCGTAATTCATCGTGGGGCCGACGCCGTCGAGGCCCGGTCCGATGTTGTTGATCGTAGCCAGGACTGCGGTGAAGGTGGTCGTGAAGGACTGCTTGTCGAAGCTGAGGATCAAAAGCGACACCAGGTACAGTGCACCGTAGACGGCCAGATAGACGAGGGTTCCGTGCAGCACGTCCTTCGACAGGGGCTTGCCCTCGAAGTTCGGCGTCTGCACACCGTGGGGATGCGAGAAGGAGAAGAACTCCTGCTTGATCGCCTTGAAGAGAATCAGGATGCGGGAGACCTTGAAGCCGCCGCCGGTAGAGCCCGCGCACGCGCCCATGAACATCATGAGCAGCAGGATGACTCGGGCCGCGAGCGGCCAGACATCGAAATCAGCCGAGGCGAAGCCGGTACTGGAAACGAGCGCCGCCACCTGGAAATAGGAATCCTGAAGCGCTTTCCCGAAGCTTCCGCCGTACTGGGGCAGGATGATGAAGGTGATCCCGAGGACCGCCGCCACGACGGCCGTGAGGAAGAGATGCAGCTCCTCGCTCTTCAGCGCGTCCTTCACCTTGCCGCAGATCAGCAGGAAATAGAGGTTGAAGTTGATGCCGAAGAGGAGCATGAAGGTCGCGGTCAGGTTCTTGACGTAGGGTGAGTAGGAGCAGAACGAGTCGTTGACGATGCCGAAGCCGCCGGTTCCGGCCGTGCCCATCGCCAGAAGAAGCGAGTCGAAGGCATTCATGCCGCCGAACAGATAGAGCACGAAGAGCAGGAAGGTCATGCCGAGATAGATGCCGTAAAGATACAGGGCAGTGTCCTGCAGCTTGGGCGTCAGCTTGCTGACCGAGGGGCCGGGGCTTTCGGCCTTCATCAGATGGATGGAGGAGCCGCTGATCGCGGGCGTGAGCGAAAGCATGGAGACGAGGATGCCCATGCCGCCGACCAGGTGGGTGAAGGAACGCCAGAAAAGAGAACTGCGGGTCAGGTGCTCGACATCGGAAAGGATGCTTGCGCCGGTCGTCGTAAAGCCGGATACCGTTTCAAACAGGGCGTCGAGGTAGTTCGGGATATCGCCCGAAAGCCGAAGCGGAACGGCGCCGACGACGGAGAGCA
>JAZUHB010000048.1:0-10353 GCA_045641505.1 Bianqueaceae bacterium
AGCGCGGCCGGGAGGCGGCCATGGGCGGATGTGCCGCCGGGAGGCGGCGGCAAGAGGCAGGACACCGGCCGACCGAAGCCGAGCCCGCCGGGATGCGGCCGTGGGCGGATGTGCCGCCGGGGAAGCGCCCATTCCGGCTTCCGCCGGCGGCTTCGCCTCATTTTTTGGCGTGCTTTTTCCTGATTTACGACAAATCGGCCGAAAAACGGAAATTTGACGGAAAGCAAAAATCCACTTTTCCGGGATTTACGACAAATTTGGAAAAAGCAGTAATTTTGTCGTAAATTTTACCTGTCTCAACGGCTTGGGACGCTTCTTTGGCAAGCCAGATTCCGTCCCCGCCGCACATTTGACCGAAATGATGCATCCGATTTACGACAAAAACGGACAAATCGGCAACTTTGTCGTAATCCCCAAAAACCGGGCGAAGCCGTTTACGTCAAATTCGGCAAAACCAGACAATTTGTCGTAAAATTTCTGTTTTGACTTCAAAAAATGAGACGAAGCCGGGACAAATGCGCCGAAGTGTGCAGGCGGGACAGAACCGCCGGGCAAAGCAGAGGCTCCAAAGCCGCCGCACAGAACCGCCGAGCAAAGCAGAGGCCTCCAAAGCCGCCGCGCCCCCAAATGCGCGCACAAAGCCAGCGGCGCACCGGCGCCGCCGCACTTCCATCGACCTTCAGACCGCTCGGCCCTCCGCGGGGGGCGGCATCACACACGCATCCGCCGCTCGGCCCTCCGCAGGGCGGCATCACACACGCATCCGCCGCTCGGCCCCGTCACTTCCGCGGCGCGCCGCGCCGGCCGCTCACGCCGTAGCGTTCGCCCAGGTCGGCGAGGAAGCTGCGAAGCTCCTGCCGGGCCTCCTCGGGCAGACCGTCCGCCACCGCCAGCCAGCGGGGGAACTCCTCGCGGCCCGCGATCAGGTAGCTCACGGAGACGCCGTAGATCTCGGCGAAGCGGTCGATGCACTCGTAGCCGGGCCGGCGCTTGTCCTGCTCGTATTGCGAAATCGCCTGCGGGGTCAGGTTCATGAGCGCCGCCACGCCCGACTGGGTCAGGCCCGCTGCCTCGCGGAGCCTGCGCATCCGCTCGCCGAAACTCTCCTCACGCACTTTTTCGTCCATCGCCGGACCTCCTCAACAGTTTGTTGAGACCATTGTAGGGTCCGGACGGGCCGCGCTCACTCAACGGACTGTTTACAAGGTAAACAAACTGTTGAGTCCGCCCGCGGCGGCTCCCCACCGGCCGCCCCAAAAAACTTATACTTCAACTATACTTTTTCCGCCCGCTGTGCTAAAATACTACAGTGTGTTTTTATGCATATAAAGGAAGTGATCGACATGCCAAGATCCACGCACGGCTTCGGCCCCGTCTATGACGGGAGCTCCCGCATCCTGATCCTCGGCTCCTTCCCCTCGGTGAAGTCCCGCGAGGACGGCTTCTACTACGCCCATCCGCGGAACCGCTTCTGGCCGCTCCTGGCCAGGCTGCTCGGCGAGCCCGAGCCCGCGACCGTCGAGGAGAAGAAACGGCTCGTCCTCTCGCACGGCATCGCGCTCTGGGACGTGGCCGAAAGCTGCGAGGTCCGCGGCTCCGGCGACAACACGATCCGCGAGGTCACGCCCGTGGCCATCCGCGAGCTCCTCGCCGCGGCGCCCATCGAGCAGGTCTGCTGCAACGGCGCGACCGCCTGGTCGCTCTACATGGAGTACCTCTACCCCATCACGGAGCTCCCTGCGGTGAAGCTGCCCTCCACCAGTCCCGCGAACGCGCAGTGCACGCTCGAGGTCCTGGAGCGGAAGTGGCGCGCCGCGATGGAAGCGGGCCCGAAGAAGCCCTCGGCGGACCCCTTCGGCGCGGATGATTCCTGTGCCCCGGCGGACCCCTTCGGCGATCCGGAGTACGCTCCGCGCGCCCGGCGGAAGACCGCCCGCGACGCCGACTCCTGGACCGAGCCCTGCTGACGAGCCCTGCGCCGCAGCGCGAAACGCGGCCGCCCCTCGGCTCCGCGCCCGCGCCGCAAAGTCGATCTGTCCCTGAATATCACATCCCCACGAAAGGCAACTTTATGAAAATCCGCAATCTGATGGGAGAACGCTTCAAGGAGCGTCCTTCCGACTGTGTCACCGACAGCCACGCGCTGATGGTGCGCGGCGGCTACATCAAGGCCGTCGCGAACGGCATCTTCTCCCTCTACACCCCCACGCAGCGCATCACGCAGAAGATCGAGCAGATCATGCGCGAGGAGATGGACCGCATCGACGGCCAGGAGGTCCTCTTCCCCGTCGTGCTGCCCGGCGCGCTCTGGGACGAATCCGGCCGTTACACCTCCGTCGGCGACGAGCTGCTGCGCTTCACCGACCGCAACGACACCGCGATGGTGCTCGGCATGACCCATGAGGAGGCCGCCGTGCAGCTGGTCCGCGACTGCGCCCAGACCTACACGCGCTATCCCTTCATGATCTACCAGATCCAGACCAAATTCCGCGACGAAGCCCGCCCCCGCGCCGGCCTCATCCGCGTCCGCGAATTCACCATGAAGGATGCCTACTCCTTCCATACCTCCCAGGAGGACCTCGAGCAGTACTACGACCGCGCCTACAAGGCCTACGAGCGGATTTTCGCCCGCGCCGGCGTCCCCGAGGTCATCGCCGTGGCGTCCGACTCCGGCATGATGGGCGGCAGCCTGTCCCACGAGTTCATGCTGCTCACCCCCATCGGCGAGGATTCCATCGTCATCTGCAGGGAGTGCGACTACCGCGCCAACATGGAAGCCGCCGAGAACATCGTCGACAACAGCGAAATCGCCGGCACCGAGCGTCCGCTCGAGCTCATGCTGACCCCCTCCTGCAAGACCATCGAGGAGGTCACCGAGTACCTCGGCAGCGATCCCGCCCACTCCTGCAAGGCCGTCATCTATCAGAAGAACATGACCGACGAGTACGTCGTGGTCTTCCTGCGCGGCGACATGGACATCAACGAGACCAAGCTGACCAACTACCTTCACGAGAACGTCCACATCGGCAACGTGACCGAGGACTGCGGCCTGATCGCCGGCTTCACCGGCCCCGTCGGGCTGAAGACCGAGGGCATCACCGTCCTCTACGACAAGTCCCTGAAGGGTCTCAAGGACCTCATCTGCGGCGCGAACCGCGAGAATTACCACTATCAGGGCATGAACCTCGAGCGCGACGTCGAGGGCGGGATCGAGTATCTCGATCTGGCGAAGGCGGTCGACGGCGGCATCTGCCCCTGCTGCGGCAAGAAGGCCCTCACGGTCTCCCGCGGCATCGAGGTCGGCAACATCTTCCAGCTGGGCACCAAGTACACCAAGTCCATGGAGATGACCTACGTCGACCAGAACGGCGAGAGCAAGTACCCCATCATGGGCTGCTACGGCATCGGCGTCGGACGGCTCGCGGCCTCCATCTGCGAGGCGCGGCACGACGACTACGGTCCCATCTGGCCCATCTCCATCGCGCCCTGGCAGGTCGAGCTCTGCTGCCTGCGCGCGGACGATCCCGAGGCGAAGGCCTTCGCGGACGGCCTCTACGACGAGCTGCAAAAGCAGGGCGTCGAGGTGCTCTACGACGACCGTGACGTGCGGCCCGGCTCCATGTTCGCCGACGCCGACCTGATCGGCTGCCCCGTCCGCCTGATCGTCAGCCCCAAGAACCTCGCGAACGGCGAGGTCGAGCTCGTCACCCGCGACAAGTCCGTGAACGAGAAGATCGCCAAGGACGACGCGATCCCCACCGTGAAGAAGCTCATCGCCGAGCTCTTCGCCGCGATCGACAGCAAGGTCGCCGACTGAGCGGCCCGCCCCCATCAGCTCTTTCGAAAGGAGTCCTACAGTGGCTAACGAAGAAAACAGACGCAAAAAGGTCGTTACCGAAGGCAACGGTTCCGTCAACGTCAACAAAGATGAAAAAGTAAGCGGCGGTCCCGCTTCCCAGGGCGGCTCGAAGAAGCCCGCCTCCTCCGGCCCCTCCACGGCGCCGAAGCCCGGCGCGCAGGGCAACCGTCCCGGCGGCCCCCAGCAGATGAAGCCCACCCAGGGCGGCAAGGCGCCCGACGGCGAGGACAAGGGTCTGGTCGGCGACATCGCCGGAAGCCTGATCACCAACGCGATCGGGAACGCCCTGAACAACGCGGTGAGCGGCGGCTCCCAGCAGCAGAGCTCCCACCAGAACAGCACGCTGAACCTCCTCGGCGGCGGCCAGCAGCAGAGCTCCGCGAAGGCCTCTTCGAGCGGCTGCCTCGGCAAGATCATCCGCATCGTCATCATCGCCGCGGTGATCCTCCTGCTCCTCAAGTTCCTCGACAGCTGCGGCATCATCGACTGCGACAGCATCATTCCCTCCTACGATCCCCGCGAGGAGAGCGAGTACAACCCCTGGGCCGAGGAGTCCAAGAACCCCTTCGTGCATGACTCTCAGCCCGAGTCCAAGCCCGAATCCAAGCCTGAGACCTCCATCGGCGACATCGAGGCGAAGGTCTCCAACAAGATCCGCGACTACTACACCAACCTCCAGGGCAACGGCCGCGACAAGGTCACCGTCATGATCTACATGTGCGGCGCGGACCTCGAAAGCTCCTACGGTCTCGCCACCGCCGACCTGAACGAAATGTGCGCGGCGGGCATCTCCGACAAGGTGAACATCATCATCGAGACCGGCGGCGCCAAGAAGTGGCAGAACAACATCATCTCCAACAAGACCACCCAGCGCTACAAGGTCGTCAAGGGCGGCGTGCAGAAGCTCCAGGATATGGGCAAGCAGCTCGTCATGACCAGTGCCGACACGCTGAGCGACTTCATTCAGTACTGCGCCGACCGCTATCCCGCGGACCGCTACATGCTGATCTTCTGGGACCACGGCGGCGGCTCCGTCAGCGGCTACGGCTACGACGAGAACTACACCTCCAAGGGCTCCATGCCCCTCGACCAGATCGACAAGGCCCTGGCGGCCGGCGGCGTGAAGTTCGACATCATCGGCTTCGACGCCTGCCTGATGGCCTGCCTCGAGAACGCCTTCGTCTGCGAGAAATACGCCGACTTCCTGCTCGCCTCCGAGGAGAGCGAGCCGGGCTACGGCTGGTACTACACCGACTGGATCAACCAGCTTTCCCAGAACACCTCGGTCAGCTCCGAGGCGCTCGGCAAGACCATCGTCGACACCTACATCGCCCACTGCAAGAGCGATTCGCCCCGCAGCGACGCGACCCTCTCCATGATCGACCTCAAGAAGCTGGCGGCGAACGTGCCCGAGGCCCTGAACGAGTTCGCGCAGGCGACCTCCATCCAGATCACCCAGAGCTACTCCACCGTCGCCAACGCCCGCTCCCGCGCCCATGAGTTCGCCTCGAGCTCCAAGATTGACCAGGTCGACCTGATCGACTTCGCGCAGCGCCTGGGCACCTCTCAGGCGAAGGCCCTGGTGAACGCCCTGAACAAGGCCATCACCTACAGCAAGGCAAACATCGGCAACGTCTACGGCGTGTCCGTCTACTTCCCCTACAAGCGCTCCGCGTACGTCGGCAGCATGGCCAGCATCAACGGCAAGACCGGCTTCGACAGCGACTACACCGCCTGCCTGCGCACCTTCGCGTCCGCGATGAGCGGCGGCCAGATCGTCTCGAACGGCGGCAGCGCCTACGGCTCCCTGAGCGGCGACACCTACGGCGGCGGCACCACCTCCGTGACCTCCGGCGACATGACCGACCTGCTCTCCGGCTTCTTCGGCGGCGGCTCCTCCGGCGGCTTCCTGGACACCCTGCTGGGCTCCTACTCCTCCTCCGGCTACGAGGAGAACTACTCCTACGATACCTCCGACAACCTGTACAACTCCCTGATGGGCGATTCGTACAGCTCCGGCAGCACCTACGGCAGCTACGGCTCGCTGATCGGCAGCCTCTTCGGCGGCGGAAACGACTCCACCTCCTCCGGCTACGACCTGACCGGCGACCTGCTCTCCATGTTCTTCAAGAGCAGCGAGAACCGCAGCGTCATGATGGACATGGCCCCCTACTACGCCGAGACCTTCCTCGACGCGGCGCGCCTGACCAAGCATCACGATTCGGACGGCACCTTCTTCCGCCTGACCGAGGACGAGTGGGATCTCGTCACCGAGATCGTCGGCAACGTCTTCATCGCCGAGAAGGACGGCTACGTGGACCTGGGCGTCGACGATTACTACAACGGCTCCTTCAAGAAGGGCAATGACCTCTACGTCGACTTCGACAACACCTGGCTCGCGGTGAACGGCCAGATCGTCGCCTACTACTTCGTGAGCTACAACGACGAGACCGGCGTGACCACCGGCCGCGTCCCCTGCCTCTGGGACAACCAGCGCGCCGACCTCTACTTCACCATCGACAACGACGGCGAGACCGAGTTCATCGGCGTGAAGTTCCGCTACGAGGACGAGACCTCCACCGACGCCGTGCTGGTCGGCAAGAACCAGACGGTCGGCACGGTCGACTTCGAGACCGGCCTCATCACCTCCGAGGCCTCCGCGCTGAAGACCGGCAGCGTCATCAAGTTCATCTGCGACTACTACGATGCCGACGGCGAGTTCGAGAGCTGCTACACGCTGGGCGATTCCCTCGTCTACGCCGGCGACCTCGCGCTCAGCTACGTGGAGCTCGATCTCCGCGCCGATCAGAGCGCGGTCTTCTGCTACCGCCTGACCGACATCTACGAGAACTACTTCTGGACCGAGTCCGTGTACATGACCAAGTAAGAACCGAAAAAGAGGACCGCCCGGCGGTCCTCTTTGCACTTTTCCCCACAGGAGGATTTCCATGGCATACCTGAGCGACATCGAGATCGCGCAGCGCTGCGAAATGAAGCCTATCGGCGAGATCGCGCGCGCCGCGCACGTGGACGAGAAATACCTGGAACCCTACGGCCGTTACAAGGCCAAGATCGATCTGTCCCTGCTGAAGGAGTCTGACCGTCCCGACGGCCGCCTCATCCTGGTCACCGCGATGACCCCGACCCCCGCGGGCGAGGGCAAGACCACCACGACCATCGGCCTCGCCGACGCGCTCCGCCGCATCGGCAAGAACGTCACCGTCGCGCTCCGCGAGCCCTCCCTCGGCCCCGTCTTCGGCATCAAGGGCGGCGCGGCCGGCGGCGGCTACGCGCAGGTGGTCCCGATGGAGGACATCAACCTCCACTTCACCGGCGACTTCCACGCGATCGGCGCGGCCAACAACCTGCTGGCCGCGATGCTCGACAACCACATCAAGCAGGGCAACGAGCTCCGCATCGACCCCGAGCGCATCACCTGGAAGCGCTGCGTCGACATGAACGACCGGCAGCTCCGCTTCGTGCGGGACGGCCTCGGCGGCAAGGCGAACGGCGTCCCCCGCGACGACGGCTTCGACATCACCGTCGCCAGCGAGATCATGGCCATCTTCTGCCTCGCCTCCTCCATCACCGACCTGAAGGAGCGCCTCGCCCGGATCGTCGTGGGCTACACCTACGACGACGAGCCCGTCACCGCCGCGGACCTCAAGGCCCAGGGCGCGATGGCGGCGCTGCTCAAGGACGCCCTGAAGCCCAATCTGGTGCAGACCCTCGAGGGCACGCCCGCCTTCGTGCACGGCGGCCCCTTCGCGAACATCGCGCACGGCTGCAACTCCGTCACCGCCACCCGCATGGCGCTCCGGATGGGCGACTACACCGTCACCGAGGCCGGCTTCGGCGCGGACCTCGGCGCGGAGAAATTCCTGGACATCAAGTGCCGCATGGCGGGCCTCACCCCCTCCGCCGTCGTCGTGGTCGCGACCGTCCGCGCGCTGAAGATGCACGGCGGCCTCAGCAAGGACGAGCTCGGCACGGAGGACCTCGGCGCGCTCGAAAAGGGCCTGCCGAACCTGCTCCGTCACGTCTCCAACATCAAGAACGTCTACGGTCTGCCCTGCGTGGCCGCGGTCAACCGCTTCCCGACCGACACGCAGGCCGAGACCGATCTGGTCATCGCGAAATGCCGCGAGCTCGGCGTGAACACCGTGCTCTCCACCGTCTGGGCCGACGGCGGCAGGGGCGGCGAGGAGCTGGCCCGCGAGGTCGTCCGCCTCTGCGAGGAGGAGACGCCCGATTTCCGCTTCGCCTACGAGCTTGACGAGAGCCTCGAGGATAAGATCCGCGACCTCTGCGTGAAGGTCTACGGCGGCAGCGGCGTCACGTTCACCGACGAGGCCCGCGCGGAGCTCGACCGCCTCACGCGGCTCGGCTTCGGCGGCCTGCCCGTCTGCATGGCCAAGACCCAATACAGTTTCTCGGACGACCCGAAAAAGCTCGGCGCGCCCGAGGATTTCACCGTTACCGTCCGCAGCCTCAAGGTCTCCGCGGGCGCCGGCTTCGTGGTCGCCCTGACCGGCGCGATCATGACGATGCCCGGCCTCCCCAAGGAGCCCGCCGCCGAGCGGATCGACGTCGACGAAAACGGCCGCATCAGCGGGCTGTTCTGATCGCGCGGGCGCCGCGAAATACTAACGGCACGGCCGCCGCGGCTCCGCCAAAGACACAGAAAGGAAGAAAAAATGAAAGTCTTATTCCTGGTTCTCAACAAAACCGAGTGCCTCGAGGACATCCTCAAGGCCTTCTCCGAGAAAAATCTGCACGGCGCCACGATCCTCGATTCCAAGGGCATGGCCCACAGCCTGGACAGCTTCACCGAGCTCAGCTTCACCCTGTCCCTGCACAAGCTCCTCAATCCCGACCACAAGGAGAGCAAGACCGTCTTCATGGTCCTCAAGGACGACGAGGTCGACCTGGTCTCCGAGATCGTGAACAAGGTCACCGGCGGCCTCTCCCAGCCCGATACCGGCATCCTCTTCACGATGCCCGTCGACCGACTGGAGGGCTTCAAGCTGAAATGAGTACCCTCCTGCAGCTCGCGGTCATGATCTTCACGGGCATGGCCTTCGGACGTCTGGCCAAGCTGGTCAAGCTGCCCAACGTCACCGGTTATCTGGTGGGCGGCCTGATCATCGGCCCGAGCGTCCTGAACCTGATCCCCGCCGACGCGATTGCCCACATGACCATCATCTCGGACGTGGCCCTGGGCTTCATCGCCTTCTCCATCGGCAACGAATTCAAGATTTCCTATTTCAAGCGCGTGGGCGCGACGCCCATCGTGATCGCCGTGCTCGAGTCGCTGCTGGCCGTGCTCTTCGTCGTGGCCGGCCTCCTCATCGCCGGCTTCGAGCTGCCCTTCGCGCTGGTCCTCGGCTCCATCGCCGCCGCCACCGCACCCGCGGCCACCATCATGGTGATCAAGCAGTACAACGCCCGCGGCCGCCTGACCGAGACGCTGCTCTCCGTCGTCGCGCTGGACGACGCGACCGCGCTGATCTTCTTCGGCATCTGCGTCGCGATCGCCAACGCCCTGAACGGCGGGACGGCCTCCCTCGGCGCGGCCCTGCTCTCGCCCCTCATCGAGATCGGCGGCGCGCTGGTCGTCGGCTTCGCGCTGGGCTGCCTGATGATGCTGCCCCTCCGCTGGTTCAAGAAGGACGGCAATCGCCTGTCCCTGATGCTCGGCTTCGTCTTCGCGGGCGTGGGCCTCGCGTCCCTCTGCGGCTTCTCCTCGCTGCTCCTCTGCATGGCGATGGGCGCCGCGCTGGCGAACTTCAGCAAGGACGTCGAGCACCTGATGCGCCTCTCGGACAACATCACCCCGCCGATCTTCATGCTGTTCTTCGTCGCCTCGGGCGCGGAGCTTCAGTTGTCCGTGCTTCCCTCCATCGGGCTCGCCGGCATCCTGTACCTGCTCCTCCGCGTGGTCGGCAAGCTGGCCGGCGCCGGACTCGGCGCGGCCCTCTGCAAGGCGGAGGCCAAGATCCGCAAGTTCCTGGGCCTCGCGCTGGTGCCGCAGGCCGGCGTCGCCATCGGCCTCTCGCTGGTCGCGACCACGGCCGTCCCCCAGTACGGCGCGACGATCCGCGCAATCATCCTCTGCGCCACCCTGATCTACGAAATGGTCGGCCCGGGCCTCTCGAAGCTTGCGCTCCGGAAGGCGGGCGAGATCCAGGGGTGAGGGTGCTTTTTGCCGAAATAAAAAATGAGCCGGGCCTCAAACGAGGCCCGGCTTTTGCTTTATTCTCAGGACTTTCACCGGGTTTCGTCTCATTTTTTGAGCGGTTTCCCGAAAATTTACGACAAATCCGCTGTTTTTGCCGAATTTGACAGAACCGAAAAAGGGCACTTTCGCGATTTTCTGTCAAATCTGCCGTTTTTGGCTTTTTTGACGTAAATTTGATGCATCATTTTGGGCAAAGGTGCAGCGGGGACAGAACCCGGCTTGTCCCTGAAACATCCCGAGCTGTTGAGACAGG
>JAZUHB010000049.1:0-4156 GCA_045641505.1 Bianqueaceae bacterium
ACAGAACGACATGGCTACGATCCGACTTGCTGGCTCCGGCCCCGGTTGAGGCTGGCGCTGGCCCCGCTCTCCGGCATATTGAGTGGAACCGGTCCAAAATGAAGTGAAAAAACCACACTTTTCGCGCCATGTTGAGTGGAACGGCCTCGAAAAAGAGGCAACACACTCAATTTCAAAAAAAAGTTGAGTGGAACTCGGCAGAAAATCGGTCCGTCCACTCAACTGCCTTCAAAAAATGTGGTTTTTTTGCCGGTTTTTAGGCATTTCCACCTATCCGCAAAAATCACCCGGAAACCCGCGGGCTCAAGTCTTCCAATTCACGCGCGCGAAGCACCGGCGCCCTCTCCTACGCATGAAAAAGCCGGACCCCGCGCGGGATCCGGCTCGAAAAAACCAGCAATCATCAAATCCACATCAACACTTCTTCAACGCCGAAACGAACGGCATTATTGCTTGATGCGGTCCGTGTAACGGCAGGACGGAAAGCCGGAGCACCCATAGAAATCTCCATACTTCCCATGCTTCAGAATCAACGGCTTCCGGCAAAGCGGACAGATCCGGTTCGTCTGAATGCTGCGGGCCTGCTCCAGTTGGATGTCCTTCTCTGCCTGTGTTTTCCGGGTCAGCGGATACAGCTTGGCGTACAGTTCGTCCAGCTCTTCCCGCGAAAACACCGTCTCGCGCCGGCTCAATTCCCAGCGCATCCAGTACAGCAAAGCATCTCTGTGAATGACTTTCAGGTACTCCAGATTCTCGGGGACCTTTTTGAAGGTACAACGGTCAGAAAACACGACATAGGAATAAAACCGATATGCCGGAATTCCAAGATAGGCCGCCAGTTTCTTGATGTGATAAGCATTCTGCAGTGCCGGATTGTAAAACTGATGCTTTTCTCCGCCCTTCAGCACCTGGGTCCATTTTGGCGAGTTCAGGTCGCCGAAAATCCAACCGCTGTAGTTTTTGCTTTCAAAAACGAAAATTCCTTTTTCAGTCAAGGCAAGGAGATTGATCTCCGATACTTTTCCGTTTCTGGTCAGATACAGATTGCTGAACACGCGAAGGTAATACTTTGCGTTAAGCTCCCGGTCCGCGAGGATCTCCCGTGTGTAAGCTTCTCCCAGTTTTCCTGTCTGTTCCGGGGATCCGGATGAAAACAAACCCATTTTCTACCCGAATTTCTCGTTATTCCTCCCCGCACAGCTCCTCCGCCATGCGGAGCACACGGGTGGCATTCTCGTCGAGGGTGCGGCGGCTGAGGGTGCCGTCCGCGAGGCCCGCGAGGATGCTCTTGTAGTCGCCCTGGCAGCCGGGCATCACGAGGTCGCCGCCCGCGGCAGCGATGCGCTTGCCCTGCGGGGCCGAATACTTCGCGGCCTTGCCGAGGATGCCCTGGGCGGTGATCCAGTCGGTCATCACGATGCCGCCGAAGCCGAACTCGGCGCGGAGGATCTCCTCGATCAGGCCGCGGTGCTCGGAGGTGTGGAGGCCGTTCAGGAGGTTGTACGAGGTCATCACGGCCTTGGGCGCGGCCTCGCGCACGCAGAGGCCGAAGCCCTTCAGGTAGATCTCGCGCATCGCGCGCTCGGAGACCTGGCTGTTGTTGAAGTAGCGGTTGGTCTCCTGGTTGTTGGCAGCGTAGTGCTTGATCGTGACGCCGCGGCCGGGGTGCTTCTGCACGCCGCGGGTGAGGGCTGCCGCAAAGCGGCCGCTGATCAGCGGGTCCTCAGAGTAGTATTCGAAATTGCGGCCGCAGAGGACGCTGCGGTGGATGTTGAGCGCCGGGGCCAGCCAGAGCTGGATGCCGAAGCGCTCCATCTCGTCGCCGACGATGTCGCCGCAGAGCTCGGCGAAATCCGTGTTCCAGCTCTGCGCGATGGCGGTGCCGATCGGGATGGCCGTGGCGCAGTGCTCCAGAACCTCCGCGCCCTTCGGGGGCTTCTTCGTCCCGCCGGCCATCTTCTGCATGAATTTCGGCATCATGAACATGATGGATTCGGGGAAGCCGCCCAGGCCGTGCAGGCCCTTCGCATCCTTGTAATATTCGCGGGAGACGCGGATGCCGGCGGGGCCGTCGGACATGACCATCGGCGCAAAGCCCTTCGCCTCCAGGCGGGAGGTGGTCTCACCGGCCGCGCCGGCCACGTGGGAGCTGGCCTCGCCGATCACGCTGAGGATGCCGCCGCCGGAGAAGGCGCCGACGTTCAGATAGGCCGCTTCCTCATCGGTGAGCGCGGCGACCTTTTCATCGACCGGATATGCGGTCTCGTAGGAAACGGACAGGGTCTCGGGGAGGTCCGCCGTGATCCGCGGCACGGAGGGCGCGACGGGAACAGCGGCGGGCTTTTCGGGCCGGAAGTCCTCGAAATCGGGCTTGCCGAGGCAGTTCTTCGTCCGGAGCGTAACGGCATCCTCGGGGAGGACCGCCACGCCGACCGGAGCATTCTTCGCGCTCGAGGTGCCCAGGCGGAACACATAGTCACCCTTCTCCAGCAGCCAGCAGGCGTTTGCCTCATCGTAGGCCGCGAGATCGCGCAGCGCACAGGAAAGCTCCAGCTTCTCGGAGGCGCCGGGCTGAAGCTCTGCCGTCTTCGCGAAGGCCGCGAGCTCCCGGGCGGGGCGGCCGAGCCGTCCGTCGGGGCAGCAGGCGTAGAGCTGCACCGTCTCCTTGCCGGAGAAGGCGCCGGTATTGGTCACCTTGACGTTCACGGTGACGTAGCCCTTCCGCAGGGAGAAGCCCACGTCGGAGAGGGAAAAATCGGTGTAGGAAAGGCCGAAGCCGAAGGGATAGAGCGGCTTTTCGCCGACGGAATCGAAATAGCGGTAGCCGACGTAGACGCCCTCCTTGTAGCGGGTCTCGTCGCGGTCGCCGAACTCACCGACCGCGGGCAGCTGAGCGGCCGTGCACCACCCGGTGGCGAGCTTCCCGCTCGGGCAGGTCTTGCCGAGCAGCAGGTCCGCGAGCGCCGCGCCGGTCTCGGCGCCAAGCTGGGAGAGCACGAGGATGTTGCCGACGGAGTTCACCGGGGACAGATCCACCGGAGCGCCCACGTTCAGCACCAGCATGAACTTATCGTAGGCGGCGTCGAGCGCCATGATATCGCGGATCTCCGTCTCGCTCAGCATGAAATCGCCGGCGACCGCCTGACGGTCGTTGCCCTCGCCGCAGATCCGGCTCAGCACGTAGACCGCCGCGTCCGCGGGCTCCGTCACGTCGAGCGGAAGCTCGTATTCGGGCTCGGGCATCACCGCGCCCATGCCCTCGATGATGAAGTTCGTATGCTTCGCCTTCGCGCGGGCCATGATGAACCTGCGGAACTCGTCGAGCGCCTTCGCACGGACCGCCTCGTAGGCATCGAGCCAGGCCTTCGTGACGACCGTAAAGCCCGCGGCCTCGAGGCCCTCCTCCGCCGTGACGAAAAAGCGGGAATTCACCTCGCCGCTGCCGGTGCCGCCCTTCAGCGTGCGGCGCGCGCCGGAGCCGTAGAGCGCGATCCTGCCGGCCTTCTCGAGCGGAAACGCGCCGTTCTTCTTCAAGAGGACCGTGCATTCGGGCAGATACGCCCGCAGCTGTTCCAGATGCTTCGCTTCGTAGTCGTTCATGTGTTTCTCCTTCTCCCGGCAGCCCGGGAATGTGTTTCTCCTTCTCCCGGCAGCCCGGGAAGATGTTCGTCCCGATCAGGCGGAACATAATGGTTCCGGATCAGGCCGAGGCGTTTCGTCTCTCGTTCAGGCCAGGCCCCTGGGGCATTCCTTGCCGATGGACCGGCGGTACGCGAAGTACAGCTCCTCGGTGGCGAGCGCCATCTTGGTGACCGCGTAATCCTCGCCGTAGGGATGGATGTACCAGGTGTCCTCCAGGGTGTTCAGATCGACGCAGTCGCCGTGCTTGCCGAGATATTCGTACTCGACGTGGCAGGAATAGAGGGAGGACACCGGCTTCTCCATCTCGAAGGGATCGCCGTCCTTGTCCGCGCCCTTCACGTGGAAGCCGTCCATGTCGTGGATCAGCGTCCCCTCGCCCATGTGCAGGAAGCGCTTCGCGTTGGGCAGACTCATGACGTGGGCCTTGAGCTCGCCGCTGCTGTAGCGGCCCTCCTCCACCTCGGCGCGGACGTTGGCGCGCTCCCACTCGTACCAGTTGGGGATGTGGCTGAAC
>JAZUHB010000050.1:0-7737 GCA_045641505.1 Bianqueaceae bacterium
AGGGGGCGACGCGGCGCACGGGGGCGCACGATTTCCAAGGCCGCCAGCAGATGCCGCCGGGTGATTTCAAAGGCCAGCGGCAGATGCCGCCGCCTTCGTCTCATTTTTTGAGGCAGTTTTCGGATTTTTACGACAAATCAGCTCCAAAAATGAATTTTGTCGTAAGGGACTGAGGCACTTTTTTGCACGTTACGACAAATCGGGCAGCAAAGCGAAATTTGTCGTAAATTTTCCCTGTCGCTGCTCTTTTGGAAGCATCAAACCCCGGGCGAGTTCTGTCCCCACTGCTCTTTCGGCCGATTTGATGCATCCAAGTTACGACAAAATTGCCTAAAACGACGAATTTGACGTAAATTTGAGCAACCCCGTTTTTTCGTTTACGAAAAATTTGACATAACCGGCAGATTTGACGTAAATTTTGCGTTTCCACCTCGAAAAATGAGACGCAGCTGAAAAAAATGCGCCGCGGCATCGCCGCGGGCACGGCAATCAAGGTGCCGGCCTCCGCCGCCCCGGCCCAACCGGCAAAAAGCAGGCAGGATCCCATAAAAAACAGGCCGGGCTTCCCCAAAAACAGGCCGGATCCATAAAAAGCAGGCCGGATCCCATAAACAGCAGGCCGGATCCCATAATAAACAGGCCGGGCTCGAAGGAGCCCGGCCCATTTTCACAGAACATTCAGCTTTTTATCCGATCTTCAGCGAACCGGTTTCGATCAGCTTGCCGGAACGGCGGCTGAACAGCATGATTCCGTTATCCTTGAGGGAAACGTGAACCTTTTCGCCGATGCCGTACGTGACACCGCCGAACACGACGCCGGTCAGAAGATAGTTGCCGAGCTTCACGCGGACCGTCGTTTCCATGCCGGTCGGCATCGCGCTGTAGATCTCGCCCTCAAGGCCGCCCTTTTCGCAGATCTGGACCATCTCGGGACGCACGCCGATCACGAAATCGTCATCCGTCATCGCGGCAGCATCGACGTCCTCTTCGACACGCGCGATCGGGTAGGAGAAGGGCACATCCTTGTTGGTCTTCTCGGCGTAGCCCTTCTGCGCCTTCGCTTCCTCGAGCTGAGCCGCCTTCTCCTCGGCCTCACGCGCCTCCGCGGCGCGGAACTCAGCGATGGAAAGCGGGCTGCCGAATTCGAAGCGGGCCTTGACGCCATCGAGGATGGTGAAGTCCATCGCGCCGTCCGCGGCCTGGCCGCCGCGCGCCTCGATGAAGTTGATCGACGGATTGCCGACGAAGTCCGCGACGAAGAGATTCTTCGGACGGCCGTACACGGTCAGCGGCGCGTCGTACTGCTGCAGAACGCCGTTCTCGATCAGGCAGATGCTCGTCGCGAGCGTCATGGCCTCCATCTGGTCATGCGTGACGTAGACGAAGGTGCAGCCGGTGTTCAGGTGCAGACGCTGCAGCTCGGAGCGCATCTCGAGGCGGAGCTTCGCGTCGAGGTTCGAGAGCGGCTCGTCCATGAAGATGACGGAGGGCTCCGGCGCCAGCGTACGCGCAATCGCGACACGCTGCTGCTGGCCGCCCGAAAGCTCGGCCGGATAGCGGTCGAGGAACATGTCGATCTTGACGAGGTGCGCCACGCGGGCGACGATCTCGTCGATCTCCTTCTTGCTGTACTTCTTGAGATTCTTCAGACCGAACGAAATATTTTCGTAGACGGTCATGTTGGGCCACAGCGCGTAGTTCTGGAACAGGAAGCCGACGTGGCGCTTGTTCGGCGGAACGTTGATCCCCTTTTCGCTGTCGAACACGACCGTGTCGCCGATCTCGATCCGGCCGGAGGTCGGGGTCTCGAGGCCGGCGATCATGCGGAGCGTGGTCGTTTTGCCGCAGCCGGACGGTCCGAGGAGCGTGACGAAGGACCGGTCTTCGATCGTCAGATCGAGGTGGTCGACGGCATAGAAGCCGCCCCACCGTTTCGTAACATCAGTTAAAACGATTTTCGGCATATTTAACCTCCAATTCCTTTATCAAGACTTGCACCTGTGATCTTGTTGACCGCCCAGTTGCAGATGAGGATCGTCACGATCAGGATCAGGTTGATACCGCTCGAGAACGCGTAGAGACCCATTTCGTCGAAGTAGTCGAGCGTCGTCGACAGGATATAGCCCTGCACGCACAGAAGCATGAACAGCGACAGCTCCCGGAGGCAGGTCATGAACGGGAGCAGGTAGCCGCTGACGATCGAGGATTTCTGAATCGGTATGACGATTTTCAGCATCCGCTTGATCCACGGGATATCCTGGATGATGGCCGCCTCTTCGATTTCGCCGCTCAGCTGCAGCATGGAGTTGAGAGAGCTCCGGCTGGCAAACGGGATGTACTTGACCGTGCCGACGAGAATCAGAAGCCAATATGTGTTATACAGGTTGAAATACTTGTTCGAGAACAGTACGAAGAACGCGATGCCGACCGCGACGGAGGGCATCAGATACGGCAGGAACGCCACGCTGTTGACGTAGCTCGCGAGCTTCGAGCGGCGGTTCTTCGAGACGGCGTAGCCGATCAGCGTGCCGATCGTGCCCGCCAGAAGCGCGCACGCGACGGAGACGAGCATCGTTCCGCCGAAGCCGCGCCAGATCGTCGGGTTGAAGAGCATGCCCTTCTGGCCGTACATGCCGTTTTCGGTGATGTTCTCACTGGTGAGCCACCATTTCGACGTGAGGTTCTTCGCGTCCCAGGTGTACAGGAAGCTGTAATCGCCGGGGTTCGGAAGGATCGTTTCGAACGCGAACGAGATGATCGGGAAGATACTCGTGAAGAAGGTAATCACGACGAAGATGACCGCGATGACGATCTTGCCGACCTTGCCGAGGTTGATCTTCGAGATCTGGCCGGATTTGCCGGTGACCGTCGTGTAGTTCTTGCGGCTCTTCAGGCTCCGCTGGTTGAGATACATGATCGCGAAGCCGAGCAGCATCATGATCACGGCGAGGATACTCGCCTCACCCGCGCGCGAAGCGTTCATCTCGAGGTATTTGGTCGCGAGGGTCGTAAGCTTCAGGTAATGCGGGACGGGATAGCTTCCCATGGAGCTTCCGAACACGAGCAGGATGGTCGAGAGGACGGCCGGCCGGATCAGGGGAAGCGTGATGCGGAACATGATCTTCGACTTCGGCGTATTCAGGATCGTCGCGGCCTCCTCGAGATTCGCGTCCATGTTCCGGAAGATGCCGCCGATCAGGATATACGCGAAGGGCGCGTAATGGAGGCCGAGCACGACGATGCTCGGGAACAGGCCCTGACACCACCAGAGCGGCATGCGGATGCCGAACAGGCCGGCGAAGAGGCCGTCCTTCGTGCCGGTGATCAGGTTCGAGTCGAACATGTTCTTCCACACCATCGCCAGCGTCCACTGCGGCATGATGTACGGGAAAATGAAGATGGAGCTCAGATATTTTTTGCACGGCATGTTCGTCCGCGTGACGAGAAACGCGAAGATGCCGCCGAACAGGATCGCGACGGCGCAGGAGCAAACCGCGAGGATCACCGTGTTGAGCAGCGGCGTCCACAGATTCGCTTTCGACACGTTGCCGGTAAACAGGTCGATGTAGTTCACCAGCGTGAAGCCGGAGGTCTTGCCGGAAAGATGCTGGTCGATGGTGCCGACGTGTACCTTGAGGGTATCCTCGACAATGGCGATGATCGGAGCAAACGTCGTCAAAGTACAGAGCACCGCCATGATGACCAGAATGGTGTTCTGAGGTTTGGAGAAGAACGTGCGGAGCTTGTTGCGCCGGACCGCGCGTCTGTCTGCTTTTGTGGTCATGGTCTTTTGCATACTTACCTCTCTAAAAGCCAAAGGCGTCCCGCGAGGGACACCTTTGGACTTTCGAAATCAGAAAAACGTGAATCAGAATCCGGATTACTTGCCGTATTTCGTGAGCATCTCGATCCAGCTGCCAACGGTGAACGCAACGTCAGCGCAGTACTTGGGATCTTCGACCACGAGCTCGCCTTCGCCGATCCACCAATCACGTCCAAGGTCTCCGTCAGCCTTGTGGTTGAACTGGGCTTCGGTGCCGGCAGCAACCGTGGGGTTGGAGGAGTAGCCGCCGATGTCCTTGCCCCAAGCGGAGAAACCGTCGACTGTGCAGGTCATGTAGGCGATGAACGCGCAGGCAGTCCAGGGCAGGGGGCTGTTGTCGGTGACGAACAGGTAATGGCAGTAGCCGTAGCCGCCGAAGCCTTCATAATTGTCCTGATAGGCAGCGATCGTCACGTTGCTCTTGGAAACCGTGTCGGTCTCCTGGACGGAACGCAGCTTGGAGTAAACGAGGAGACCGAACTGGTCAGCCGCGGACTTGTCGACGAGGGTGTTGCAGATGGGGCCGTCATCCGTCTGAGCGGAGTAGCTGCCCACCCACAGCTTGATGTAAGCGAGGGCGTATTTGCCGTTTTCGCCGAGGCCGAGGTCGGCCGCGTCCTTAGCCATTTCGTCGATCGTGGGCTGGAAGTACGCCTTGGAGGCGCTGTCGAGCTTGTCGAAGGCTTCCTTGAGCTTGGTC
This sequence comes from Bianqueaceae bacterium, assembly GCA_045641505.1. Taxonomy (GTDB): domain Bacteria; phylum Bacillota; class Clostridia; order Lachnospirales; family Bianqueaceae; genus JAZQNF01. Next base: position 4,524 of record JAZUHB010000050.1, read on the forward strand.
GCGTACTCGTCCTTCGTCAGCATGTACAGGAAGTTCTTGCCGACGATCTCGGAATCGATATCCATGAAGAGGCCGTGCTCGCCTTCCGCGACGAAATCCCAGCAGTTGTCATAGGTCTTGCCGTTCACGTTGTTGAACATGAAGACCTTGTTGAGCAGCTGGAGGGCCAGGTAACCATCATAGTCCTCAGCCTTGACGCCGTTCGCGTCGGCCCAATCCTTCGGAAGGAAGGTGTCGAGGATGCCGGTCCGGACCATCTTGCTTTCGATCTGGTTGCCGTCCTGGATCAGGGTCATCGCGAAGGTGCCGGTATCCTTGAGGGAGTCAGCGGTCAGCTGATCGAAGATCTTGTTGTTCTTCGGCTGCTGCCACTCGAATTCCATCGTATAGTTCGGATCGATCGTCTGAAGGTACGCGATGAAGAGGGGCAGAGCGGTCTTGCCGCGGCTGGAGTTGCCCACGCCGTAGAACTTCTTGCCGTTCGACTCTTCGATCGCCTTGCGGGCGAGCTCTTCGAGAGTCATCGTCTGCGCTTCCGCGATGATCTTTTCGGTTTCGCTCATCTCTTCGGGCTTCTTGTTCCCGTTGCAGCCGCAGAGGGTGAACGGAAGAATGAGAAGGACCGACAGAAGGAGTGCAAGTACCTTTTTCATATTGTTGTTCCTCCTATGAAAAAATAGTGTATATCAACGCCTTTTTGGCATTAATAACAAAAAATGTGCGGTTTTCGTCGTCTGTTTTGGTCAAGTATACTACTGACGGGCTGTTTCCGCAAGTGTTTTTGAAGGGAGGGGGCGGCCGAGGCGCGAAGGGAGGAGGCGGCCGAGGCGGGGCGACGCGGCGGCGACGCGGCGGCGGGGACGCGCCGCGAGACGACGAACGAGGCGACGCGGCGAGGCGCATGCCGCCTTCGTCTCATTTTTCGAGGCACTTTTCAGATTTCGCTGTCAAATCAGCAAAAAAACGGAGATTTGTCGTAAAGAAGCAAAGAGCTTTTTCGCGTTTTACGTCAAATTGGGCAAAGAGGCGGAATTTGTCGTAAATTTTCCCTGTCTCTTTGCTTTTGGACACATCATAACATAGGCGAGTTCTGTCCCCGCCGCACTTTCGACCACTTTGATGCATCAAATTTACGACAAAAAAGCCAAAAACAGCGAATCTGACATAAATCCGCGCAAACCGATTTTTTCATTTACGTCAAATTTGGCAAAATCCGCCGATTCGTCGTAATTTTCTCATTTCCCCCTCAAAAAACGGAACGAAACCGGGAGAAATGCGCCGGAGCCGGGCCGCCAACGAAAAAAAGCGCCGCAACAATCGCGCCAACATAAAAAACGCGCCGCGGAAACCGCGGCGCACACGAAAATCAGTCGTTCGGCACTGCACCCAGCGCAAAACCGGGCTTTCGCCGGCCCACCCCTTATCTCAGCTCCTTCTCCAGAAGCACGGCGAAGTCGTGGACGTTCGCGACGATGCCGCGGGAGGTCAGGCTGCCGCGGTCGGAGAGCTTGTTGATCACGAACTCGGACACGTCGACGCAGTAGAAGTAGATCTGGCGGACCGTCCCGTCCGGGAGGACCCGGAAGGAGGGCGTCGTGTTGCCCACGGCGATCGTGTGGAGCATCGTTGCCAGGCAGATGACGGTCGTGGCGGTGCGAAGCTCCGCGCGCATCGCGTCCTGGGCGTCGTAGACGTTGCCGTAGACCTCGGGCAGCGGACCGTCGTCGCGGATCGAGCCGCAGAGGACGCAGGGCACGCCCGCTTCCGCGCAGCTCGCGACGATGCCGTCCGAGATGCCCTCGCGCTCGAGGAAGGCAGGGATGCCGCCGTCGAGCTTGACGCGGTTGATCGTGTCGAGATGGTTGTAGTGGCCGTTCGGCATGGAGCGGCGGGTGTAGAGGTCCTGGCCGAGGGCGGTGCCGAGGTAGCTGCCCTCCAGGTCGTGGGTCGCCAGGGCGTTGCCGGCGAGGACCGCGTGGGCGTAGCCGCGGCGGATCAGGGCGGCCATCGCGTCGCGCGCGGCGGCGTCGAAGCAGAAGGCCGGGCCGAGGACCCAGACGATCTTGCCGTGCTCCTTTTCGTAGCGGAGGAGCTCCGCGAGCTCGTCGTAATCGCGCGCGAAGGCGGTCTCGCGGGTGCGGTTGCCGCGGAAGCTGAAGGCCATCTCCTCGGGCGCGGCCGTCGGGAAGCCGTCCGTGTGGACGAAGATGCCGTCCGAGCCGTCCTCCGTGCGGCCGATGATGACCGCCTCGCCCTGCTTCAGGCGGCGGAACTCCTTCACGAGGATCCGGCCGTCCTCGAGGACGGGCACGCAGTCCATGCGGCTTTCCTCGGCCAGAAGCCAGGTCCCGCCGACCTTGAAGTACTCGGGGAAGATGCTCGTGGCGTGGAAGCCCTCGGGCGCGACGGCGTCCTTCGGGGCGGGCGCGGTGCGGATCTCGGGCGCGTCGGTGAAGCGCTTTTCGGTGAAATCGGGCGCGGTGTAGGGCAAAAGTGAGAACATGGGAGGCCTCCGGCTTTCTCGGCAGGGACGGACCGCCGGCCCCGCCTGAACTTTTGCCTCCATTATACTCGCACCGGCGCAACGCCGCAAGAGCACCGGCGCAACGCCGCAAGACGCCGGGCCGCCGCAAGCCCGCCTTCACCCCGCCGCCCCTTGTCATTCCCGCGCGAAAAAGGTACAATGAAGAAAAAACCGGAAAGGACGACCGCCATGGAACGCACATACCGCAGCTACCGGGACTGGGACGCGCCCAGTCTCCAGACGGAATACACCGAAGAGACCCCCCTGCTCGGTGACGGCGGGACACTTCTCGCCCGCGGCTGGGCCCGCCGGAACGTCTTCGGCTACGACCGGGACAAGGTCCGCGCGAAGGCGCACCGCAAGGAATGGGACTTCTACCAGATCTCCGACGGCCGGCACGTGCTGCAGCTCGTCTTCGCGAACATCACGCTCGGCGGCTACGTCTCCGCCACGCTGCTGGACCTCGCGGCGCGCAAGGTGCTCGCGACGAGCGCCTCCTATTTCGTCGGTCAGTCGAAGAAATACGCGCTGCCGCCGAAGGGCGACGTGCCGAACCGCGTGCAGGGCCGCGTCGGGAAGGCCGTCTTCGACTTCGACACGCGCGAGCGCGAAAAGACGCTCTTCTACCAGAACGGCGGCTTCTCCTGCGATCTCCGCGTCGAGCTGCTCGAGGGCGGCGAGAACATCACC
>JAZUHB010000051.1:0-55785 GCA_045641505.1 Bianqueaceae bacterium
GGCAGGGATGGGTGCAGGCGCCGAGATTGCTCTCCTGCCCCGTCAGATAGTTGCTGAGCAGGCAGCGTCCCGAGACCGAGACGCACATCGCGCCGTGGACGAAGGCCTCGAGCTCGAGCGTCTCCGGCGTGTTCGCCCGGATCTCCCGGAGCTCCTCCAGCGAGAGCTCCCGGGCCGCGACGACGCGGGACACGCCCTGCTTCGCCCAGAAGCGGTAGCTCAGGTAGTTCGTGGTGCCGGCCTGGGTGGAAAGATGGACGGGAAGCTCCGGCACCTTTTCCCGCGCGAGCATGATCATGCCGGGATCGGCCATGATCAGGGCGTCCGCGCCGGCGTCCCGCAGGAAGAGGAGATAGTCCTCCAGGCCCTCGAGCTGTTCGTCATGGGCCAGAATGTTCAGCGTGACGTAGACCTTCACGCCGTGCCCGTGGGCGTAGCGGACCGACTCCGCCAGCTCCTCGCGGGTGAAGTTCTTCGCCTTCGCCCGGAGTCCCAGCGCCGGGCCGCCCAGATAGACCGCGTCCGCGCCGTAGAGGATGGCGCTCCGGAGGGCCTCAGGACTTCCGGCCGGGGAAAGAAGCTCCAAAGGTTCTGTCATCTCAGCTTCCGGACTTGGCCAGGAACTCTTCATAGCTGGTGAAGAAATAGGTCTTCGTGCCGTCGCCGTAGAAGTACAGCCAGGAACCCTTGGTGGGATTCAGCACGGCCTCGATAGCCGCCTTGCTCGGGTTGCAGATGGGGCCGACGGGCTTCAGCCAGTAGCCGTCAGGGTTGCGGTCCTGGTTGCCCAGACCGTAATAGGTGGTGTAGCGGTAGTACTTGTTGGCAGGATAGCTGGCCTGATAGATCAGATCGTAGGTCAGCTCGAGATGCGCCTCGTCCTCCATGCCCAGCGCGTACCAGACGGTGGGGTCGGACTCCCAGGCCATGTTGTTATTGTTACGGTTGTAGAAAACGCGGGCGATCTTCTTCATTTCGGCGGTGCCGAGGGCTTCCTTTTCGACGACGGAGGCCATGGTCATCACATCGTCGATGGTCATGCCGAGCTTCTTCGCCTTCGCGACCCAGTCGTTTTCCTCGATCAGAAGCTCCGTATGACGCAGGAGCCGGGCCACGATGGCCTCGACGCCCTCCGCCGGAATGACCTCGATGGTATCGGCGCAGAGGTAGCCCTCCAGCAGGAAGCGGCGGTAGGAAGGATTCTTGATGCTGCCGTAATAGTCGAAATTGTACTCGGTGCTCTTGCAGGCCTTCTCGAAGGCCTCCTTGGTGCAGATATCCATGTCCTGCAGCATCTGGCCGACCTGGGATACGCTCATGCCGGGGGTGATGGTGATCATCACGCCCTCCGCCTTGGAGCCGGTCTTCAGGACCTCGACGATCTGCGGATAGGTCATGCCCTCGATGAAGGTATAGGTGCCGTACTGGAAATCCTCGGCATCGCCCTTGAACTGGGCCTTATAGCGGAACAGGGTGCCGCTCTTCACGAGGCCGGCGGCCTCCAGGAGTTCACCGATCTCCGCGCCCGAGGAGCCCTTGGGAATGTCGAGGACGATCTTCTCGCCGTCTTCGACCTGCTTCGCGTAGGGATCGTCCACCAGGAACTCGAACACGTTGTCGTAGACGAAATAGCCGACGCCGAGGCCGAGGACGATGATGAGCGCCCAGGCGACGACGTGCTTCAGATTACGGAAGATGAACGAAGCGATCTTCCCGAACAGTGTCTTTCTCATTGGATATTCTCCTTTTGTTTCAGGCATCGGGCCATGCCGCCCGACGCCGCCCGTGCGACGCGCTCGGCCGCGCAGGTCAGTCCTTGATCTCCATAATGATCGGCAGGATCATGGGATTCCGCTTGATCTCGCTCCAGAGGTAGCCCCGGATGGCCTCCTTGATCTCGGCCTTCACGGTGGTCCAGTCCATGACCGCGAGCGAGCCCTTCGAGGCCAGCAGCGAGCGGACGGTGCTCTTGCAGCCGTCCAGCAGCTCCTCGGATTCCTTGACGTAGACGAAGCCGCGGCTGACGATGTCGGGCCCCGCGATGATGCGGCCGGTGAGGTGGCTCACGCCCATCACGACGATGAGCAGGCCGTCCTCGGCGAGGATGCGGCGGTCGCGGAGCACCACGTTGCCCACGTCGCCGACGCCCAGGCCGTCCACCAGGACGGGATCGACGTCGATGTAGCCGGTGACCTCCGCCTTCTGGGAATCGAGCTCCAGAACGTTTCCGTTCTGCATGATGATGACGTTTTCTTCCTTGTGGCCCATCTCCTTGATCAGGTTCGCGTGGGCCTGCAGGTGACGGAACTCGCCGTGCACGGGCAGGAAGTATTTGGGCTGCACCAGGCTGTAGACGAGCTTGAGCTCCTCCTGGCTGGCGTGGCCGGAAACGTGCGCGTCCTCATGGGTGACGTGCGCGCCGCGGGCGAGCAGCTCGTTGATGACGTTGTTGACCATCTTCTCGTTGCCGGGAACCGGCTTCGAGCTGAAGATGACGGTGTCGCCGGGCTGGATGGAGATCATCTTGTGCTCGCCGCTGGCCATACGGCTGAGGGCCGCCATGGGCTCGCCCTGGCTGCCGGTGGTGATGATCACCAGCTCGTTGTCTTCATAATCCTTCATCTCGGACATATCGATGAGAATGCCCTCCGGCACCTCCAGATAGCCGAGGCTCAGCGCGGTATCGATGACGTTGACCATGCTGCGGCCCACCGCCACGACCTTGCGGTGATAGAGGTCCGCGGCGTTGATGATCTGCTGGATGCGGTCCACGTTGGAGGCGAAGGTCGCCACCAGGATGCGGCCCTCGGCCTGCGGGAACTTCTCGGTGAAGATCCGGCCGATGGTGCGCTCGGACATGGTGAAGCCGGGGCGCTCCGCGTTGGTGCTGTCGCTCATCAGGGCGAGGACGCCCTTGCGGCCCAGCTGCGCCATACGCTGCAGATTGATCATGTCCCCGTGGATGGGGGTGTAGTCGACCTTGAAGTCGCCGGTGTGGATGATCACGCCCGCCTCGGTGGTGATGGCCAGCGCGGCCGCCTCACCGATGGAGTGGTTCGTGCGGATGAACTCGACGGTCATGTTGCCCAGGGAGACGGTCTCGCCCACGTTCGTGACGACGAGCTTGCGGTCCTTCAGGCCGAACTCCTGGAGCTTGCCGTCCACCAGCGCCAGCGTGAGCCGGGTGCCGTAGACAGGCAGGTCGAACTCGCGCAGGAAGTACGGCAGCGCGCCGATGTGGTCCTCGTGACCGTGGGTGAGGACGACGCCCCGCACCCGGTCATAGTTGTCCCGGATATAGTCGAAGTTGCTGATGATGGAGTCGATGCCCGGCATGTCGCCGCCGGGGAAGGCCTGACCGCAGTCTACGATGATGATGTCTTCGCCGCACTCGATCACGGTCATGTTGCGGCCGATCTGATCCAGTCCCCCCAGGGGAATGATCTTGACTTTCGCAAGTGCTTTCTTGGTTGCCAATGTATTTACCTCTCTTTACGATAAAAAACGAATTCAGTTGTGACCCCGGTCGCTTTACGCCGTTTCGCGTCCGCGCGATCAGTCAAGATCAGACAGCAGCCGGTCCGTCACGTTTTGCAGTACTTTTGCTTCGGGTTCCGCGAGATAGCCGAGAACCCGGCCCTCGCGGGTCTTCAGAATGAACGGGTCCTTTCCGGCGCCCTCAGGCGCTTCGGAGAAGCGGAGCACGCAGGCTCCCTGTGCTTCGGGGGCTTCGTCCTCCCCCTCATCTTCGAGCGCTACCAGCAGATAGGTTTCTTCGCCCACTTTCTCGGCGGCCAGCAGGAGCGCGCAAGCCTCGGTCTCGCTTTCCGCGTCCCACAGCAGATAGGTCTCCTCCTGAGAAAAGGGCAGCATGCCTGTTCCTCCTTTCGTCGGGAATTAAGCCCGGAATGGATACCGGAAAAAGGCGCGGCGCGCCAAAAAGCTCGGTTTCAGACCTGCTCCCCGCCGGAGGGCTCAGCGGGCTTCTTCTCCCGTTGGGCGTCCAGCCAGTTCTGCAGGATCAGGGCAGCGGCGATCTTATCCACCACTTCTTTTCTTTTCCGGCGGTCGAAGCCCAGCTGAAACAGCGGCTCCTCCGCCTCGCAGGTCGTGAGGCGCTCGTCCCAGAGGATCACCTCGACCTGATAGAGATCCCGCTCCAGGCGCTTCTTGAACGCCCGCGATTTCTCGCAGCGGGGTCCCTCCGTATCGTCCATGTTGAGCGGGAGACCCAGCACCAGGGTATGGATGTCCTCCTGCTCACAGAGGGCGCGGATCTCCCGCACGGTGGCCTTGAGGTTGGCCTCCTCGCTGCGGAAGATCGTTTTCAGGGGGCTGGCGATCAGGCCCGTGGGATCGCTGAGGGCCAGTCCCACGTACTTGTCGCCGTAATCAATCCCCAGTACTCTCATCTTTTTCCTCTTCTTTGGGGGCAAGACCGTAGCAGTCCACGAAGGCCTTGACGAGCTCCTCGAGGATCTCGTCCCGGCTGACGCGGGTGATCTTGCCGCGGCTGTTTTCGTAGCTCGTGATGTAGGTCGGGTCGCCGCTCATCAGGTAGCCCACCATCTGGTTGACAGGGTTGTAGCCCTTGTGCAGAAGAGCGGTGTACACCTCGACGAGGACCGTCTGGACCTCATTTTCCGGCAGTTTGTCCAACTTGAAATACTGTGTGTCGAACGTCTTCAGGCTCATTTTCAAAACTCCTTTACTTAGAAGAAGCGTCGCGGGCGGACCGTTCCGCTTCCAGATAAAGACCTTTCTGAGAAGACCCAAGGGCAGTGCCGAGAACGCGGACCGTCTCGCCGCGGCGGATGTCCGTGTCCTTTATTCCCACGAGGAGATAATCCTCGGTATGGCCGAACCAGAGACCCTCCTCCTCTTCCTCGGCGAGGACCTTGAGGGGCCGGCCGGCGTGGGAGAGGATCCATTCCTTTTCGAGCTTTTCGGTCACGGCGAGCATCTGCTCGCTGCGGCGCTTCTTCACCGGCTCCGGAATCTGATCGGGCCGGCGGTCGGCGACGGTGCCCTCGCGCCGCGAATAGCGGAACACGTGGACCTGGGCAAAGCGCATGCGCTCCACGAAGGCCAGAGAGGCTTCGTGGTCCTCCTCCGTCTCGCCGGGGAAGCCTACGATGACGTCGGTGGTCAGGGCGGCGCCGGGGAAATAGCGGCGGATCCGCGCCAGGGTCTCCGCGTACTCCTCCGCGCTGTAATGGCGGTTCATCGCCGCGAGCGTCCTGTCGCAGCCGCTCTGCAGAGAAAGGTGGAAATGCGGGCAGAGCTTCTTCGCGGCGGCGACGCGGCTGAGGAACTCCTCCGTCATCACGCGGGGCTCGAGGGAGCCCAGGCGGATGCGGCGGATGCCGGGGATCCGGTCGACGGCGAGGATCAGATCGGCCAGGCCGTAGTCCTCGCCCCGTCCGTAGGAGCTCAGATGAATGCCCGTAAGGACCAGCTCGGAAAAGCCGTTTTCCGCCAGACCCTCCGCCTCGCGGACGGCGTCATCCAGCGGTTTCGACGTGAGCGGTCCCCGGACATAGGGGATGATGCAATAGGAGCAGAACTGGCGGCAGCCGTCCTGGACCTTGAGGAAGGCGCGGGTGCGCTCCTCCTGCGAGGTGATGAACAGCTCCTCCTCTTCGCGGCTGCTTCGGGCAAGGGCGAGAGCGGCGTCCCGCGCCTCGAGATAGGCACCGAGGATGGCCAGGAGGTCTTTTTTGCGGCGGTTCGGGACGATGAGGTCGACCGTGCCGTCCCTCAGCAGCTCCTCCGCCGCGTCGGAGCGGACCTTCTCGAGGAGGATATCCTCCGAGCCGGTGTCCATCTGCTCGACGTAGCAGCCCGTGGCGACGATAAGGGCCCCGCGGTGGTCCCGGCGCAGAGAACGGAGCATCTGGCGGGATTTACGGGCGGCAATCTGGGTCACGGTACAGGTGTTGACAAGGTAGAGTTCCGCTTCCGCGTCGGCCGGCACCAATACGTAGCCTGCCTTCTCCAAAAGCTCCGCCATGCCCTGCGACTCATACGTGTTCACCTTGCATCCAAGGCTGATCAGGGCGGCTCGGCCCGGCTGCGAAACATTCTTGCCCATGCTATTATTCATTGTTCAATTATACCCGAAAAAGCCCGAAAAAACAAGCCTTTTCACCTTGGCAGACTATGGTATAATTTTGAAAAATACCGTTACTTTTTTGTGAATTTGGCACATTGAGAAGTAAATGATTCCCGCAAGGAGGTCACGTATGGTTCCGGCCGCTCTTCTCTGCTTTCTGACGCATTTTCTGAACGAGGTGGTCTGCTTCTTCGCCCTGACGCGCGTCATCGGGGACAGCAGGCTGCTCCTGCTCGTTGCCTTCATCTACGACTCGCTGGCCTTCCTGCCGCAGGGACTCATCGGGATGCTGTCGGACCGTTTCCCGCGCTTCCGGATCGGCGTCCTGGGAGGGCTGCTCCTGGCGGCGGGCTTTCTGCCCCTCGCGTTCGGCACGGCCGGCACCTTCCCGGCGCTCATCATCCTTAGCCTCGGCAACGCCTGCGTCCACGTCCACGGCGCGGAGACCACGCTCCGCGTTTCCGGCGGCAAGATGACCCCGCCCGCGGTCTTCGTCGGAGCCGGCTCCTTCGGCCTCATCAGCGGAAAGCTTTTGGGCGCAAGCGCCTGCTCTCCCTGGCCGGTCTTTCTGCTCGCGCTCCTTCTGATCCCACTGACGCTTTGGGCCGACAGAGCGCGCTTCGCCTCGCCGGCGGCGGAGGGACCGCTCTCCGGCTTCCGGTACCATGACGAAAGCAAGGGCCCCGGCTTCGTCCTCCTCGCGGCCGTGCTCATCGTGGCCATCCGCTCCTACATGAGCTACGGCATCCCGACGGGCTGGAATCAGACCGTCGCGGAAAACGTGCTGCTCTTCTGCTTCCTGGGCCTCGGCAAGGCGCTCGGCGGCGTGGCGATCGACCGACTCGGCATCCGGCCCACGGCGATCCTCTCCATCGCCCTCTCCCTCCCGTTCCTGCTGGCCGGCGACCGTCTGATGGCGGTCTCTCTGATCGGCCTCCTCCTGTTCAGCATGACGATGCCGGTCACCCTGGCCATCCTGGTCTCCCTCCTGCCGGAGGAGCCGGGACTTGCGTTCGGCCTTACTACGGCCGCCCTCTTCCTGGGGACCCTGCCCGGCTTCTTCTTCCGGATCCAAGGTCCCCTCGCGAACGCGCTCCTCTTCTCCGCGTTCACGGTTCTCTCCCTCGCGCTTTGCCTGCCGGTGCTTCCGAAAAGAAAGCTTCCGGAACCCGCAGCGAAACATAAAAAGAAAGGAGCTTCCCTTCCATGTATCCACTGTTTCTCATCCTGCTCGACGTCATCAGCCCGATTGCAGCCGCAGGACGGTTTCTCCGCGACTGCTGGCCCTGGCTGCTCGCCGCTTTGGTTCTGTTCGCGGCGCTTATCGTAATCCTGATCCGCGTCATCAACAAAAAGAAAGGAAAGAAGTAACATGAAAACCTGGCTGATCCGTCCTCTTTTCGATATACTGCCCGGCTATGTTGATCCCACCGATCCGATCGACCCGCTCTTTACCAAAGGTCCCGCCGTCTGGCCCTACATCGTCGCCGCGGTCGTGCTGGTCGCGGCGATCGCCGCGGTCACCGTTTTCGCGATCCGCCGGCTGAACAAAAAGAAGTAAAATGGGCCGCTTTCTGCTGACCCTTCTCCTGTGCCTCCTTCTGACGCTCCTCCTGGAAACGGGACTTGCGCTCATCCTGGGTATGCGGGAGAAGAAGGACCTGCTGAACGAGGTCCTCGCGAACGTACTCACGAACCCGGTCGCCGTGACCCTGACGGAGCTGGCGGCGGCCTTTCTCCCCCGCGGGGGCTACATCGCGGCGGTCGCGGCGGCCGAGCTCGCCGCGTTCCTCACGGAGGGCTTCCTCTACCGGCGCTATCTCGTCTTCCGCCGCGTTCCGCCCTATCTGCTGTCGCTGATCCTCAACACCTTTTCCTTCGGCATCGGGCTCCTCGCTGATGCTTTGTTCTTCTGACACGAAAAAAGATCCGGCAATTTCTGCCGGATCTTTTTATTTCGGTTCTCAGCGGACGATGGCGGGCTCGCCGAACTCGTCGCCGATCTGCGCCATGCACTCCTCGTAGGAGATCTCGCCGTTGTTGTACTTGGCCATGACCTGCACGGACTTGTCGCGAAGCTTGTAGAACAGCAGCAGGATGGCAAGCGCCAGGACGTAGCCGGCGATGGGGATGAAGATGAACATGCCGAAGAGGCCGTCCGCGACGCCCGCGGGCTGCACGGCGTTCTCGCCTTCCACGAAGCCGATGAAGCCGAGCATGAACAGGACGAAGGAGGCCAGGAACGCGTTCTTCATCTTGGCGATGAAGCACTGCAGCGCGAAGGTGATGCCGGTCGCGCGGGTGCCGGACTTGTAGTTGCCGTACTCGATGGTGTCGGCCACGAGCATGTAGATGATGACCTGCCAGACGGCCATGCCCATGCACTTCAAGCCGATGAAGATCAGCGCGCTGATCATGTTGCTGTAGCCCACGAACCAGGCGGCGATGCCGATGACGATGGAGCCCAGCAGACCGAAGACCATGATCCAGAACTTGTCGACCTTCTTGGCGATGGTGGGAATAAGCGCGGAAACGATGATGACGGGAACGGCCACCGCCGCGGCGATGTACATGGAGTTGCCTTCGCCGCCGAGGCAGGTACGGGCCAGATAGAGGCTCATGGTGCTCTCGATGGAGGTCATGCCGAAGATGAAGAAGGCGATCAGGCAGATGGTCAGCTGGCCGTTGGCTTTCAGGTAGTTCCACATCTGACGGAAGGTGAACTTCTCTTCCTTCTCTTCCTCGGACATCTCACGGCGCTCCTTACCGGTGAAGAGGTAGGGAATCATCATAAGACCGCCGATGCCGCAGAACACGACCGCAGCCCAGCCCCAGCCGATCTTGGAGCGGATCACGCCGATCAGCACGGTGGAGAGCACGCCGCCGACCATGGCCCACAGCTTGTTGCCGGAGATGAACGCGGTACGCTCCGGAATGTTGGAGGTCATGACGGTGGACATGGAGAACGCGGGCGCGTCGAGCAGGGTGTAGAAGATATCGAAGATGATGTAGCCGATCAAGAACCACGCGATCTTCCAACCCTGGCTCAGGCTGCTCGGGATGAAGAACATGGCGATGACCGCGATGGCCACGCCGCCTACACCGAGCTTGATCCAGGGCATGAACTTCTGCCCGTTCTTCCAGGTATAGCGGTCGACGATATAACCGAAGAGAGTGTCATTGATGGCGTCCCAGATTTTGGGAGCCAGCAGCAGCGCGCCGGCGGTGACGGCATCGATGCCGAGGTCGGTCAGGAAGGTCGCGACCATGCCGGCGAAGCCCCACAGAAGGTTCTGGCCCAGCCAGAACAGATTATAAGTGCCGTGCTCCGCACGGGTTGCCTGCCAGCCGGGATGCTTTGCGGCCCAGCGGGCGGCGCCTTTCGAATTGTTTGCCATTTTTCTTTTCCTTTCACGGAATGATAGTATTCAAATCATAAAGAAAACGGGTCGTTTTGTCAACCCGTTTTCTTCTTTGCGTCAAAGGGAGAGAAGCTTCTCGCCGCCCTTCCAGCGGACCTTCAGCGTGACCGGCCTGTCGGAGACGGCCTCGATTTCGGGCTCCTCGTCCTCGGAGGCGCGGGCGCGGCAGATCAGATCGAGCGTCGCGTCCCCCAGCGGGTACTGCCTCACGCCGTGCTCCTCCGTCAGACGGACGTTCCATTCCACGGCATGCGCCTGAGCGTCCGGCTGGATGCCGAAGACGTACTCGAACATCATCGAGATCGGGAACAGGCCGCTCCAGCCGACGAAATCGTCCTTGACCCGGCCGCCGTCCCGCGCGCTTTCCGGCGCGTAGTTCTCGTAGATGGTGCCGTCCTTCGCGAAGACCTCCGCGACGTTGTCCACGGCGCACTTCGCGATGTCGAAGGCAAGATCGTCATAGCCGTAGCGATGCAGAGCGCAGAGCACCATGTAGTTGGTGGGCGCCCAGACGTTGCCGCGCCAGTAGCCGCCGCAGGGCAGGTAGTCCGGATGGTCGGCGGACAGGGCCGGCACGCGGTTCGGGCGCCGGAACTCGTTCTCGTCGTCCAGATGGGCCACGAAGGCGTCGCGGCGCTCCTCCGGCACCATTTCGGCCAGAAGCGTCCAGTAGGCGCCCGCGTGCTTCACGTCGCTGAGCGTTCCGTCGCGGAAGCGGTCGAAATAGAACTTCTTCTCCTCATCCCACATCGACTCGTTGACGACCTTGTAAAGGAATTCGCGCTCGCGCTCGAGTTCGGCCGTCTCACCCTCGCGGCCGAGCTCACCCGCCATTTCGATCAGCACCGTGGCGGAGAGATAGGCCTGCGCGCAGGCATCGATCCAGCTCATGAAGCCGTGATGGTGGCTTACGTTGTAACCCTCCTGGATCCGCGGCAGATTGTCCATCCCGCAGCCCCAGCCGCTGCTCCAGTACGTGCCGTCCGGCCAGGAGCGGTAGAGCCTCATCCAGTTATGATAGCCCATCAGCGGGTCGAAAACGCGGCTCAGGCGTTCGCGGTCGCCGGTCGAGCAATAGTAGACCCATTCCGCCCAGGGCAGGACGTTCGGGCCGGTGGAGCAGGGATCGAAGCGCTCCCACTGCTCGCCCGGCTCCGTCTCGCAGATCTCGCGGCAGATGAAGCCGTCCACGTGCTGATGGGCGTAGAAATTGTCCAGGGTCTTCTGGAAGTCGAAAATACGGCTCGCGTACTTGCCGAACATCATGATGAAGGACGAATCCCACATGAACAGATAGCCGTTGAAGGCGGTATCGATGAAATCCGACACGAAGCCCGCCTTCTTATCGGCCTTCCGGAGATTGCGGAACGCGATCTTCCAGGCGTAATCGTAGCAGGCGAGCGCGTCCGGATGCCCCTCCCACACCGGCTTCGGAAGGAGGTCCCGGATCTCGTCGTACACCGGCAGCGGCGCCGCGTCCGGCTCCTGTCCGATAAAGGAATTCTTCTTTACATACGGCTCCGGCACATAGGCCAGGCCGTCGTTGATCTGAAAAAGCTTCATGGATGCGCGTGCTCCTCTTTTAAAAAAGCACAGACTGAAAGAGCCTGTGCTTGGTAAATCTTATTGTTCCTGAATGTCCCACTTCAGGCTCAGTTCCTTCATCTGCTTGCCGTCGACCTCGGCGGGAGCCTCGCTCATCAGATCGGAGGCATCCTTCACCTTCGGGAACGCGATGACGTCGCGGATGCTCTCGGAGTTGGACATCAGCATGATCATGCGGTCCAGACCGAAGGCCATGCCGCCGTGAGGGGGCGCACCGTAGGAGAACGCGTCCATGAAGAAGCCGAAGCGCTCGCGGGCCTCCTCCATGGTGAAGCCCAGGGAACGGAACACGGTCTCCTGGACGTCGCGGCGATGGATACGGATGGAGCCGCCGCCCAGCTCGACGCCGTTCAGGACGATGTCGTAGGCCTTGGCGCGGACGCGGGCCGGATCGCTCTCCAGGTACTGCAGGTCTTCCTCGAAGGGCATCGTGAAGGGATGGTGCATCGCCATGAAGCGGCCCTCCTCCTCACTGTACTCGAACATGGGGAATTCGGTGACCCACAGGAACTCGTGCTTGTTGGGGTCGCGCAGGCCGAGGCGGTTGCCCATCTCGAGACGGACGGCGCCCAGCGCGGCGCGGACCACGGAAAGCTTGTCGGCAACGATCAGGATCATGTCGCCCGCTCCGGCGCCCAGGAAGGGCGCGATTTCGGCGATCTTCTCCTCGCTCAGGAACTTCGTGAGGGGGCTCTTGACGCTGCCGTCTTCCTCGAGGCCGATGTAGGACAGGCCCTTCGCCTTGAAGAGCTTGGCCACCTCGGTGAGGGAATCGATCTGCTTGCGGGGCATCGCGGCGGAGGCGGGAGCGACGATGGCGCGCACCACACCGCCGTTCTTCACGGTGTCCTCGAACACGCCGAAGCCGCACTCCGCGACCAGGGCGCTGATGTCACTGATCTCCATGCCGAAGCGCAGATCGGGCTTATCGGAGCCGTAGCGGTCCTCGGCCTCGGTCCAGGTCATGCGGCGGATGGGCAGCTGAACGTCCCAGCCACAGCACTCCTTGCAGACGGCGGCCAGCGCGCGCTCGTTCACGCCGATGACGTCATCCTCCTCGACGAAGGACATCTCGATATCGACCTGGGTGAACTCGGGCTGACGGTCCGCGCGGAGATCCTCGTCACGGAAGCAGCGGGCCAGCTGGAAGTAGCGGTCCATGCCGCCGATCATCAGGAGCTGCTTGTACATCTGGGGAGACTGGGGCAGCGCGTAGAAGGTGCCGGGATGCACGCGGCTGGGCACCAGATAGTCACGGGCGCCTTCGGGCGTGCTCTTGATCAGCATGGGGGTCTCGATCTCGAGGAAGTTCTCGCTGTCGTAGAACTTACGGAGGGCCATCGCGACCTTGTGGCGGAGCAGGATGTTCTGCTGCAGGCAGGGACGGCGCAGATCGAGATAACGGTATTTCAGGCGAAGCTCTTCCTTCGTGGTGACCTCGTCCAGGATCTGGAACGGGGTGGTCTGGGCCTGGGACAGGATCTTCAGATCGGAGACCTTGACCTCGACGGCGCCGGTGGCGAGGTTCTCGTTGACGGCGCCCTCACGGGCCACGACGGTGCCGCGCACCGCCAGCACGAACTCGGTGCGGACGGTGGAGGCCTTCTCGAAGAGGGCCGCGTCGGTCTCTTCCTGGCTCAGCACGGCCTGCACGAGGCCGGTGCGGTCACGGAGGTCGATGAAGATCAGGCTGCCCTTGTTGCGCATCTTCTGGACCCAGCCCATGAAGGTGTGCTCTTCGCCGATATTCGTTTCGTTTACTTTTCCGCAGTATAACGACCGTTTCCAGCCGTTCAGGGATTCTTCCATTCTATCCTCCTCGGTCCGGGCTTATCGGATTTGTGCGAGGATCGCGGCCGTGTCGGCCAGATCCGCCTCGCAGCTTTCGCCCGTGGCCATGTTTTTGAGATTTGCCTTCCCTGCCGCAAGTTCATTATCGCCCAGGATCATCGTGAAGCGCGCGCCTAACTTGTTGGCATATTTCATCTGGGCCTTGACGCTGCGGCCCAAAATATCAATGTCGACAGAGACTCCGGCGCCCCGGAGCCGGAAGGCCAGGGCAGCGGCCGCCGCGCGGGCGTCCTCTCCCATGGAACCGATGAAGATATCGACGGAGGGCGCGGGCGTCTCGGCTCCGTAGAGAGCCTCCTGCGCCAGCAGCAGCCGTCCGATGCCCATGCCGAAGCCGACGGCCGGCGTGGGGTCGCCGCCCAGCTCCTCGATCAGGCCGTCATAGCGGCCGCCGCCGCAGACGGTGCCCTGGGCGCCGATATCGTTGCAGACGAATTCGAATACGGTGCGGGTGTAATAGTCCAGACCGCGCACGATGCCGGGATCCACCGTGAAGGGGATGTCCATCGCGCGGAGATTCTTCTGGATGCCCTCGAAATGGGCCTTGCAGTCGTCGCAGAGGTTGGACAGCGTGGAGGGCGCGCCCTTCACGATGCTCTGGCAGACCGGGCTCTTGCAGTCGAGGATCCGGAGGGGATTGCGGCCCAGACGCTCCTGGCAGGTGCCGCAGAGCTCTTCCTTGTGGGAGGAGAGATACTCGGTCAGGATGCGGTTGTAGCGGGCGCGGCAGTCGGGACAGCCGAGGCTGTTCAGGTGCAGCGTCACGTTGCTGATGCCCAGGCGGGTGAGCAGCGTGTACGCCATCGCCATGACCTCCGCGTCGGCCGAGGGATCGGACGAGCCGTAGACCTCGCAGCCGAACTGGGTGAACTGACGGTCGCGGCCGGCCTGGGGCTTCTCATAGCGGAAGCACGGGTCAACGTAGTAGAGCTTGGTGGGCTGGGGCTCGGCGAAGAGGCTGTGCTCCAGGAACGCGCGGCCCGCGCCGGCGGTGCCTTCGGGGCGCAGGGTGATGCTGCGGCCGCCCTTGTCCTCGAAGGTGTACATCTCCTTCTGGACCACGTCGGTCGCGTCGCCGATGCCGCGCTGGAAGAGCTCCGTATGCTCGAACATAGGCGTGCGGATCTCCTTGAAATTGAACTCGCGGGTCACCTTTTCGATCTCCGCCTCGACTTTTTTCCAGCGGATCAGTTCGCTGCCGTAGAAGTCATACGTTCCTCTGGGCGCCTGTGTCAGCATCGCTGCCTCCTGTTTCGGTTTCTTTTTCGTTATCGCGGGCGTTCCGTCCTCCGATGTCGCGGAGCAGATTCCAATAGACGGACATGCCCTTCTTGTTCCAGTTGTCGCGGATCTCCTTGGCTTCCTCCTCGGTGTCGGCGGTGAGCCGAAGCTCCAGCACCAGGCTGTCGGTGTTGTCGTAATCGTGCACGCGGCAGTTCAGCTGGTAGCCCTTTTCGGTCTCCTCCATCGCCACGTCAGCCTCCAGCATCGGAGAGCTGTGCAGGAACGCGTTCTGCGCGTAGCTGCGGATCTCCTCGCGGATGGAATGGTCGATCCGGGCCCGGAACATCTCCACGACCTCGATGCCGCGGGGATGCAGGGTGTAATAGCTTTTGTCGCCCTGGGTAAGCTTGAGGACCAGCCGGTTGTCCAGCAGCTCCTGCAGGTAGTTCCCCATGGAGAAATAATCCATGTAGCCGCGGAAGATGATGAAATCCGACAGCTCATCGGGCGTGATGTTGTCCTTTTCGCGGATCAGGTAGAGGAGGATGAGCTTCTCTTCGAAGGCCTGATTGTCCATTACTCCGCTTCCTTTCCGTTCTCCGGCGCCGGGCTCTCCCCGGGCGCGGCTTCCTCCGGCAGGATCAGCCTCCAGAGCTCGTCCCGTCCCGCGCCGGTCTCGGCGGAGAAGGCGAGCACCGGCAGCTCCGCCGGCGCGCCGAGCTTCTTCCGGATGTTCATCACGGAAGCCTTCGCGGCGCCCTTGCTCAGCTTGTCGCTCTTCGTGCAGACGACGACGGCGGGCAGCCGGTAATAGCTCAGCCAGTCGTACATCATCCGGTCGTCGGCGCTGGGATCGTGGCGGATGTCCACCAGCAGCAGCACCGCCCGGAGCGTTTCCCGCTTCGAGAGATAGTTTTCGATGACGCGGCCCCACCTGGCCTGCTCTTCCTTCGAGACCTTGGCGTAGCCGTAGCCGGGAAGGTCGACGAAGCAAAGCTGTCCGTCGATCTCGTAGAAATTCACCGTGCGGGTCTTGCCCGGTGCGGAGGAGGTCCTGGCCAGCTTGCTGCGTCCCAGCAGGGCGTTGATCAGGCTGGACTTGCCCACGTTGGACTTGCCCACGAAAGCGATCTCCGGCAAAAGCTCGGGCGGAAACTGCTTTTCGTTACCTGCCGTGACCCGCAGGGAGGCGTTCTGTAAATTCATGGATTTATTCCTCGGCGGAACCTTCGATCATGCGGACCGAACGTTCCCGTTCGTCGGCGTCCCGCTCCAGCAGCGCGTCGCCCTCGCCGAGGACCGCGCCCCGGGTGATGACGACCCGCGAGATCGAAGCGTCCGACGGGATCGCGAACATGAGCTCGCCCAGCGCGTCCTCCATGATGGCCTTGAGGCCGCGGGCGCCGGTGCCGCGCTCCATCGCGAGATGGGCGATCGCCTCGAGCGCCTCGGGCGCGAAATCGAGCTTCACGCCGTCCATGGCGAAAAGGGCCTGGTACTGCTTGACGAGAGAGTTCTTCGGCTCGGTGAGGATGCGGACGAGGTCCCCCTCCTCCAGGGCGTCGAGCGCCACGGAGACGGGGAGACGGCCCACGAACTCGGGGATCAGGCCGAATTTCAGCAGATCCTGCGGCTCCAGATAGCGGAAGATCTCGGCGTCGCGGGGCTTCTTCGCCTCCGCCGCCGCGTCCTCGGCGGAAAAGCCCATCGTCTTCACGTCGATGCGCTTCTTGATGATCTTGTCCAGACCGTCGAACGCGCCGCCGCAGATGAAGAGGATGTTGGTGGTGTCGATATAGATGAATTCCTGCATCGGGTGCTTGCGGCCGCCGTTCGGGGGCACCGCCGCCACGGTGCTCTCCAGGATCTTGAGCAGCGCCTGCTGGACGCCTTCGCCGCTCACGTCCCGAGTGAGGGAGGGATTCTCGGATTTCTTCGCGATCTTGTCGATCTCGTCGATATAGACGATGCCGTGCTCCGCCCGCGCCACGTCACCGTCGGCGGCCTGGATCAGCTTGAGGAGGATGTTTTCCACGTCCTCGCCCACGTAGCCGGCCTCGGTCAGGGTGGTGGCGTCGGCGATCGCAAAGGGCACGTCGATGATCTTCGCCAGGGTCTGGGCCAGGTAGGTCTTGCCGCTGCCGGTGGGTCCGATCAGGATGATGTTGGATTTCTGGAGCCCGACGTTGTTGATCATCTCGGGATGGCGGGTCCGCTTATAATGGTTATAAACGGCCACGGACAGGGCCTTTTTTGCCTGGTCCTGTCCGATAACGTATTCATCCAGATAATTCTTGATCTCCTGAGGCTTCAGGTTGTCGCCGGCGAAGAAATCGTTCTCCGCTTCCTCCTGATCCACGATGGAGGCGCACATGCGCGCGCATTCATCACAGATGTAGGTCCCGTTCCCCGCGGAAAGGAGCTGCCGCACCTGGCCGCTTCCCTTGCCGCAGAAGGAACAGCGGATCGCTCTCTGATCGTCTGATTTCTGGGCCATTTGACTTATCCTTTTTTGGTAATGATCTGGTCAGCGAGGCCGTAGGCCACGGCCTCCTCGGCGGTCAGCCAGTTGTCGCGCTCGGTATCGGCCGCGATGGTGGCGAGATCCTTGCCGGTGTTTTCGGCCATGATGCGGTTCAGACGCTCACGCATGCGGATGATGTGATCCGCCGCGATCTTGATGTCGGAAGACTGACCCTGGGCTCCGCCGCTGGGCTGATGGATCATCATCTCGGCGTTGGGCAGGATGTAGCGCTTGCCCTTCGCGCCGCCGCAGGCCAGGAACGCGCCCATGGAGGCCGCCATGCCCATCACGATGGTGGACACGTCAGGCTTGATGAGCTGCATGGTATCGTAGATCGCCAGTCCGTCCATCACGGAGCCGCCGGGGCTGTTGATGTAGAAATGGATATCCTTCTCGGGATCCTCGGACTCGAGGAACAGAAGCTGCGCGATCACCAGGCTCGCGGTGGCCTCGTTGACCTCCTCGGAGAGCACGATGATGCGCTCCTTGAGCAGCCGGGAGAAGATATCGTAGGACCGCTCGCCGCGGCCGGTTTCTTCGATGACGTAGGGAACCAATGCGTTGTTCATTTCGACTCCTTTCTGTATGAACGGCAGGAGGAGATGGAAGAAAAGGGACTCAGGCCTTGACGGCTTCCGCGAGGAACTCCTCGGCCTTCTTCTTCAGCAGGTCTTCCTTCATGCCGGCCATCTCCTGCTCGGAGATGAGGGACTTCAGCTTGTCGGCCTCCATGCTGTACATCTTGGCCATGTCGGCGATCTCCTTCTCGATGTCTTCCTCGGAGACCTCGAGCTTCTCGGCCTTCGCGATCTCGGAAAGGATCAGCTCCTCCTGGACGGCGCGCAGGGCCTGGGGACGGATGCTCTCCTTGAGACCGTTGATGTCAGTGCCCATGTACTGCATGTACTGCTCGATGGAAAGGCCCTGATACTGCAGGTTGCGGGCCATGTCCTCGATCATCATCTCGGCGCGGGTCTCGGTGATGGGCGCGGGGATCTCGCACTCCAGCTTCTCGATGATCTTGTCGAAGATGGCGGCGGTGCGCTTCTTGTTCAGATCGGCGCTCTTGCGGGCCTTGAGGTCCTCGGCGATCTGGGCCTTGTAGGCCTCGAGGGTGTCGCACTCGGAGACGTCCTGGGCGAAATCGTCGTTCAGTTCAGGCAGCTCGTTGACCTTGACGGCGTTCACCTTGCACTTGAAGACAGCCGCCTTGCCGGCCAGATCCTTGGCATGGTATTCGGTGGGGAAGGTCACCTTGACGTCGACGGTGTCGCCGGCGGAGGCGCCGGCCAGCTGATCCTCGAAGCCGGGGATGAAGCTGCCGGAGCCGAGCTCCAGATCCTGGCCCTCGGCGGAGCCGCCCTCGAAGAGGACGCCGTCCACGGAGCCGGCATAGTCGAGATTGACGGTGTCGCCGTTCTCGGCGGGACGGTCGACGGTGATCATGCGGGCGTTGCGGTTCGCGATCTTCTTCAGCTCGGCTTCGATATCCTCGGCGGAAACCTCGGCTTCTTCCTTCGCGACCTTCATGGCCTTGTACTTGGGCAGCTTGATCTCGGGACGGACCGCGACGTCGGCGGTGACGACCACGGGGGCGCCGGCGATGATGGGCTCCAGATCGATGGCGGGACGGCTCATGACGTCGAGGCCGAGCTCGGCCACGGCGCTCTCGTACAGGGCGGGAAGAATATCGTTGACAGCATCTTCATAGAAGATCTCTTTGCCGTAGGCCTGCTCGATCATCTTGCGGGGCGCTTTGCCCTTGCGGAAGCCGGGAAGGCTGATGCGGCCCTTCTCCTTGTTGTAGGCGCGCTCGCAGGCGGCCTCGAAGGCGGCGGGCTCGATCTCCATGCGGATCTTGACCATGCTGTTTTCCAGTTTCTCAAAAGAATTGCTCATGTTTCTTCTCCTTGGATCTATCTTTGAATTTTAGCATTTCCTAAATTGCGATTATACCTTATTCCGTGCCGGAATGTCAACCGAAAATCGCGTCCGGGCGGCGCGCAAAATCGCGCCCGAGCGGCGCGTTCGGAGCCGGCCGCCGGGACTCAGCCGTCCTCTTCCTCTCCCCTGAGCTTCCGCGTCTGCATGTCGCCGTAGTTGTTCACCAGAAGGACCGTGCAGATGACGAGGAAGACGGAGAACAGCGCCAGAAGCGCCGAAAGGACGACGGAGATGATCTGGGCGAGCATCGTGCTTTCGAGCATCTCCAGCAGGAGACTCGCCAGCAGGGAAATCAGATAACGGGGCAGCTCGGCCACCGCCGCGAGCGCGAGGAACACGCCCATCACGCGGCTGAAGCGCTCCCGGAAGAGCATGTTGACGCAGGCGGTGTTCTTCCAGGCGGCGAAGCCCGTATGGACCGCCACGACGGCGCTCGCGTTCTTCATCAGCCCGAAGAACAGCAGATAGAAGAGCAGGAACGGAAGCACCAGGAGGATCAGTCCCGGCAGTACGGCCACGAGGGCGCTCGAGGCCAGCACGCAGGTGAGCAGGCCGAAGCCCAGCACCAGGAGCGTCACGGCGGCCGCCGGCCAGCGGCGGATGGCCCGGTAGAGGGCCGCACCGAAGGAGGGCTTTTCCTCGTCCGTATAGATTTCGCCGTAGGTGAGCGTCACGGCGGTGAGGGCGCCGATCAGGGTGAAGAACTCCAGTTCCGCCGACCAGCAGACGGTCGGGAAGACGGCCTCCGCGTAGGCCTCGGCGAAGGCCAGCGGATCCTCGATGGCGGAAAGGTCCGGCATCGTGTAGCTCACGTAGCCCAGGACCGCCTGGGCCGGCAGATAGAACATCGGAACCAGCAGAAGGAAGGACCAGAAGCGCTTTCCGAGGATCTTGAGGGCGGTCATCAGGATCTCGGAGATCTTCAGCTCCCGCTCTCCGCTCACGGCCAGTTCGGGATAGTCAGCTCTCAAGCAGGATGCCTCCTTTCTCTTTCCGCCCGATCATTTCGTCGAGACGGCGGATGTATTCGTCGGCGGTCTTTACGTTCGGGATCCGCTCCACCCGGTTCTCCTCCGGGAAATAGAGCTTGCTGACGCCGCCGGCGCCGAGGGCCAGGATCGTCTGGCGCTCCTCCATGATCTCAATGTTGTAGATGCCTTCGCAGCCGGGCAGGCTGTAGCCGACGTTTTCGAAGTTGCCCGCCATGTTCTTCTGACGGTACATGTAATAGGGCTCGAGACCGAGCTCCGACGCGCAGTCCGCGCAGACCGAGAGCATCCGGTCGGTCTCCTCCGCCTCCGCCGCGAGGTCCGAGAAGCTGCCCAGCTCGTTCAGGGTGGAGGCCCGCTTGATCGCCAGCGTGTGGACCGTGAGGTTCTCGGGCCGGAGCCCCTTGACCGCCTCCATCGACTCTGCGACCATCCGGAGATCCTCGCCGGGCAGTCCGACGATGAAGTCCATATTGATCACGGGAAAGCCCGCTTCCCGCACCAGCGCGAAGGCCCGGTAGATGTCCTCCACGCTGTGGCGGCGGCCGATCCGGTCCAGGGTCTCCTGGTGCATCGTCTGCGGGTTGACGGAAATGCGGCCGATGCCGAAGTCCCGGAGCACCCGGAGCTTTTCGGCGGTGATGGTGTCGGGGCGTCCCGCTTCCACGGTGGCCTCCCGGAGCGCCGAGATGCCGAAGGCCCGCTCCGCCGCGCCGAGCACCCGCTCGAGCTGCCCCGCGGACAGGGTGGTGGGAGTCCCGCCGCCCATGTAGAAGCTCTGGATCCGGCGTCCGGCGGTAAGCCGCCCGGCGCTTTCGATCTCCCGGAGGAGCGCATCCACGTATTCGTCGCCGAACTTGTCGTAGGCCCGGCGGTCATTGCTGATGAACGAGCAGTAGGCGCAGCGGGTGGGGCAGAACGGGATGCCGATGTAGACGCTCACGTCCGTGCCGGTGTGATCCGCCAGAAGCCCCGCCTCCTTCACCGCGACCTTCACGCAAAGCTTTGCCTTGTCGGCGCGGAGCAGATACTGCTCACGCAGGATCCGTTCGGTCTCCTCGGGGCTTTTCCCCGCGTCCAGGCAGGCGTACGCGACCTTCGTGGGCCGCACGCCCGTGAGAATTCCCCAGGGCAGCCGCGCGCCGAGAAGCCGGCAGAGCGTCTGCTTGGCCCGGTTCTTACCGTGATCGCCGGGGAAGCGGAAGCCGTCCTCCGCCGCGCTTTCTTCGCGGATGAGGGCCCCGTCCCGGACGAGAGTTCCGCGGGCGCCGTCGGCCGAGATCTCATAGCTTTCCTCGCCCTCCGTCCCCACCTCCGCGAAGGGATAGACCTCGCGGATCAGGGTGGAAAGCTCGTACTGCCAGCTCTCGGGGCAGCGAAGCCCGATTTTTTTCTTTTCCATGTCAGTCCTTCAGAAAGGGATTTCGGGCCCGCTCCGCTCCGACCGTGGTCGAAGGGCCGTGACCCGGGTAAACGGCCGTTTCGTCGGGGAGCGCCATCAGCTTTTCCCGCACGTTCCTTACGAGCGTGCCGGGCGCGCCGCCCTTCGATTCGAAGAAATCCTCCCGGCCCAGGGAGCCGGAGAAGAGTGTGTCGCCGGACAGGAGCACGCCCGCCGCGGCGCAGTAAAAGCAAAGACTTTCCGGCGAATGGCCGGGCACCGCGAGAATCTGCCAGCGGCTTTCGCCCAGGGTGAGCTCCGAGCCCTCCGCGAGGATCTCGCCGCGCTCCTCCGCCGCCATCAGAAGCGACACGTAGGAGTCCCGCATCATGCGGGCGTAGACCGGGTTTTCGCCGACCTCGCGAAGCTCTGCCGCGGCCAGCGCGACCGGGCAGTCCAGGGCCCGCGCGAGCTCCTCCGCCGCGCCCACGTGATCGAAATGCGCGTGGGTGATCAGGATCTTTTCGACGGTGACCCCCTCCTCCCGGATCGCCTCCAGGATGCGGGGCGCCTCGGCGCCGGGATCGACGACGAAGGCTTTTTTCCCGGGAAGGGAGTCCCCCTCCGCGATGACGAGATAACAGTTGGTCCCGAGATAGCCCACGGGAAGGGCACGCACGCGGATCATCAGAACGCCTTCTCGCTGTCGATGAGGAGCGTCACCGGGCCGTCGAGTGTGCAGTCGATATTCATTTCCGCCTGAAAGACGCCGCTGTGGACCGGGACGCGGCTCACGGAGCGGAGATACTCGAGGAAGCGGCCGTAGATGCTCCGGGCCGCGTCGGGAGAGGCTCCGTCCGAATAGCCGGGCCGGCGTCCGTGCCGGCAGTCGCCGTAGAGCGTGAAGTTCGACACCAGAAAGACCGAGGCGCCGACGTCCGCCGCGGAAAGGTTCATCTTTCCGTTCTCATCCTCGAAAATGCGCAGATTGAGCAGCTTGTCCGCCATGTAGGCCATGACCTTCTCGCTTTCGTCGCCTTCCTTCAGGCCGACGAGCGCGAGCACGCCCTTCTCCATGCGGTCGCCCTGCTCGCCGTCCGCCTTGAGGTCGACACGGTCGACCCGCTGAACCACGATCCTCATGAAACCTCCGTATCCGAACGCTCAGACCGTGGTGCGGATGATTTCGTGCACGCCGGAGAGCTGCTCCAGCTTCACGATCATCTGCTCCAACTGAGCCTTGTCGCTGATTTCCACCGACAGATTGAAGATGCTGCCGGTCTTGTCCTTGGTACGGCGGGCGGACAGGGTATCGATGGAGATGCCCATGTTCGAGATGCAGGCGGAGATGGAGGCCAGCATGCCGGGCTGGTCCTTCGCCTCGATCTGCACCGCCGCCAGGAATTTGGAGCCGGCCGGCGCGGAATCCTCCTCCCACTCCGCCTCGATGAGACGCTTGCGCTCCTCGAGGGGCATGTTCAGCACGTTCACGCAGTCGGTGCGGTGGATGGAAACGCCGCGGCCGCGGGTCACGTAGCCCACGATCTCGTCGCCGGGCAGCGGACTGCAGCAGCGGGAGAAATGGACGGCCACGTCGTGGATGCCTTTGACCACGATGGGGCTGCCGCCGCGGCCTTCCCGCTCCTTCTGCGTTTCCTTCTTCTTGTTGAGCTCCTCCAGGAGCTCCTCGTCGGTCAGCTCGACGGGATGGACCTTCTGCCACTCCTCGTAGAGCCGGTTCGCGACCTGGCCCTCCTTCAGGGAGCCGTGGCCGATGGTGGCCAGCAGCGAATCCCAGTCCAGGAAGCCGTATTTGCGCTCCACCGACTGCATCCACTCGGGCTGGGCCAGCTCGCCGTAGGACGGCATGTTCTTGGCCTTCAGGTACTTTTCGATCAGTTCCCTGCCGCGCTGGATGTTCTCCTGCTTGAACTCCTTCTTGAACCACTGGTTGATCTTCGTGCGGGCCTGGGAGGTCTGGGCGATCTTGATCCAGTCCCGGCTGGGGCCCTTGGAGTTCTGGGAGGTCATGATCTCGACGCGGTCGCCGTTTCCCAGCTGGTAGTCCAGCGTGACGATGCGGTCGTTGACGCGGGCGCCGACCATCTTGTTGCCGACGGCGCTGTGGATCATGTAGGCGAAGTCGATGGGCGTGGAGCCCGCGGGCAGGCTGATGACCTCCCCCTTGGGCGAGAAGCAGTAGACGGAATCCTTGAACAGGTCGAGATCCTGCTTCAAGGCGTCGACGAATTCCTTGCCGTCCGCCACGTCCTCCTGCCACTCCAGGATCTTCTGGAGCCACTTCATCTTCTCTTCCTTGCCCGCCGGTACGGAGCCCTGCTCCTTGTACAGCCAGTGGGCCGCAACGCCGTATTCCGCGGTGCGGTGCATGTCCCAGGTGCGGATCTGCACCTCGAAGGGCTCGCCGCCCCGGCCGATGACGGTGGTATGGAGCGACTGATAGCCGTTCACCTTGGGCATCGCGATGTAGTCCTTGAAGCGGCCCGGCATGGGTGTGTACATCTCATGGATGATACCCAGCGAGCCGTAGCAGTCCTTGACGCTGTCGACGATGGCGCGGATGGCGATGATATCGTAGATCTGGTCGATGGACTTCTGCTTCGTGACCATCTTCTTGTAGATGCTGAAGTAGTGCTTGCGGCGGCCGGTGACCGTGGCGGTGATGCCGGCCTCCGCCAGCGCCTGCTTCACGTCGTCCACCGTCGCGGTGATGGTCTCCTGCCGTTCCTCGAGGCGCTCGGCTACCTTTTCGACCAGGTCGAAATAGGCCTCGGGCTCCAGGTATTTCAGGGAGAGGTCGTCCAGCTCGACCTTGATGGCGCTGATACCGAGCCGGTTCGCGATGGGCGAGTAGATGTCGAGCGTTTCGCGCGCCTTGACCTTCTGCTTCTCGGGGCTCTTGTACTCCAGCGTGCGCATGTTGTGGAGCCGGTCCGCCAGCTTGATGAGGATGACACGGACGTCCCGGGCCATGGCGATGAAGAGCTTGCGGTAGTTCTCCGCCTGGAGCTCCTCCTTTTCGTTGGCCGTGTAGGTGAGCTGCTTCAGCTTGGTGACGCCGTCCACGAGATCGGCGACGTCGCCGCCGAAGGCCTCGCGGATATCATCCAGCGTGACGGCGGTATCCTCCGCCACATCGTGCAGAAGAGCCGCCTCGACGGTCTCCGCGTCCAGCTGAAGATCCGCCAGAATCAGCGCCACGTGCAGAGGATGAATGATATACGGCTCGCCGGACTGTCTGAACTGGGTGTTGTGGGCCCGCTCCGCCATCTCATAGGCGGCCGTGACCCCGGCGAGGGCCGCTTCGCCCGTGCCGTAGCCCATCATTTTTTCGATCAGCTGACGATAGAGCTGCTCATAGTCGGTTTCCATGTCATTCACCTCCTTTTGTGTGATATACGGTAAGCTTTCGCGAAAATCAGTCCTCGACGCGGATCGAGGCGATCACCTGATCCACCCGAGGACGGTCGTGCCAGTCGGTGCGGACGGACGCGATCTCGTCCACGGTCTCGATGCCCTCGACGACCTTGCCGAAGGCCGCGTATGCGCCGTCCAGATGGGGCGCGTCCTGATGCATGATGAAGAACTGGCTGCCGGCGGAATCGGGATCCATCGCGCGGGCCATGCTGATGACGCCGCGGAGATGCTTCACGGGGTTCGCGACGCCGTTCTGCGCGAACTCGCCCTTGATGGTGTAGCCGGGGCCGCCCATGCCGGTGCCCTCGGGATCGCCGCCCTGGATCATGAAGCCTTCGATGACGCGGTGGAAGATCAGCCCGTCGTAAAAGCCCTTGTTCGCGAGGTCCGTGAAATTCTTCACGGTGATCGGGGCGTATTCGGGGTAGAGCTCCAGCTTGATCTGCTTGCCGTTCTGCATGGTGATGGTGACCATATCGTTCCTCCTGTGTTCCGGTTTTCCGCGGGAAAGCCGAAAGAATATTTATCCAAATTATCACTTGATTATACCACGGCGCGGGTTTCTTGGCAACTTGCATTTTGTCTGCCGCGATGATATACTGTGGAATACTTATGTTCTTCTTTTAAGAAGGCGCGCACGCCCGCGCGCGAATCCCGAAAGGTATCCCATGACATCCGAAAATAACGTAACGTTCGAGGATCTCGGCCTCCGTCCGGATCTTCTGGCCGCCGTCCGCGAGCTCGGCTACACGGCCCCCACCCCCATCCAGGCCCTGGCCATTCCGAAGCTGATGAAGGGCTACGACCTGATCGGCCAGTCCCGCACCGGCACCGGCAAGACCTGCGCCTTCGGCCTCCCGCTCTTAGAACTCATCGACCCCGAGGAGCGCTCGCTCCAGGGCATCGTGCTCTGTCCCACGCGGGAGCTCTGCATGCAGGTGACGGACGAGCTTCACAAGCTCCTCCTCTTCTCCGAGGGCATCCGCGCGGTGGCCGTCTACGGCGGTGTCCCGATCGACCGGCAGATCCAGCAGCTCCGGGGCGGCGCGCAGATCGTGGTCGCGACACCCGGCCGCTTCCTGGACCACCTCCGCCGCCACACCCTGCGCCTCAACCTGGTGCAGATGGCCGTGCTCGACGAGGCGGACGAAATGCTCGCGATGGGCTTCCGCGATGACATCGACCTGATCCTCTCCCAGCTGCCCACGCCGCGGCAGACCGTGCTCTTCTCCGCCACGATGCCCGAGCCAATCGCCCTGCTCGCCGCGAAATACATGGAGGAGCCCGTCCGGATTTCCCTCTCCTCCGACGAGAAGATGACCGTGGACGAGATCACGCAGACCTACTACGAAATGAAAGCGAAGATGAAGCCGGAGGCGCTGCTTCGGGTGCTCGCGTGCGAGCGTCCCTCCCGCGCCCTGGTCTTCGTGAATACCAAAAAGGAAGCCGACGAGCTGGGCCACCTCCTCGCCTCGAAGGAGCTCGCCGCGGGCGCGCTTCACGGCGATCTGAACCAGCAGCAGCGCGACAGCTGCATGAAGGCCTTCCGGAGCGGAGAGCTCAAAATCCTCATCGCGACCGATCTGGCCGCCCGCGGCCTCGACATCGGCGGGGTCGACCTGGTGGTCAACTACGATCTGCCCGAGGATAACGAGGCCTACGTCCACCGGGTGGGCCGCACCGCCCGCGCGGGCCGGAGCGGCAAGTCCGCCAGCTTCGTCGTCGGGCACGAGCTCGAGCGGCTGCGCGAAATCATGGCCTTCACCGGCACCGACATGGAGCCCCGCAAGCTTCCGTCCCTCCAGGACATGGAGCAGGCGCACGCGGAGGAGCTCCGGGAGGACCTGCGCGGCAGGCTCTCGGCGGGCGTTTCCGCGAAATACAAAAAAATGGCCGAGGACTTCCTGGCTGAGGGACACGATCCGTCCGAGACCGTGGCCGCCCTCTTCGCGAAGCTCCTCTTCGTGCCCGGCACGGCCGCCTTCGGAAGCGGCGACTCCGATCTCACCCGCCAGCCCTCCCGGGTCACGGGCAAGAACCTCAAGGATTCGGACAGCGTCCGGCTGTTCCTGAACGCCGGCGTCCGCGAGGGCATCCGGGTGAAGGACGTCGTCGGCGCGATCGCGGGCGAGGCCGGCATCCCCGGCGCCTCCCTCGGCGAAATCACCGTGCTGGAGCACTTCACCTACGTGAACGTGCCCGCGCCGCTCGCGGACGAGATCATCGCCGTGATGAACGGCAACACCATCAAGGGCCGCAAGGTCCGGGTCGAAATCGCGGAGGAAAACGGAAAATGATCCTGAAAACCATTCCCATTTCGGAGGAGCGCGGCAGCGTCCTTCTGGCATATCTGCAGGACGTGGGACATTCGTCCGTCGCCATCGGCCCCCGCCCGGCGATGCTGATCCTGCCCGGCGGCGGCTACACGCATCTCTCCCCGCGGGAGTCCGATCCCGTGGCCTGGGTCTTCCTGCGGGCAGGCTTCCAGGTGTTCACGTTGAATTACTCGGTGGGAGAGCACGCCGCCTGGCCCAACCCCCTCACGGATTACGAGCTTGCCGCGGCCCACATCCGCGCGCACGCCGAAGAATATCAGCTGGATCCGCGCAAGCTCTGCGTGATCGGCTTCTCCGCCGGCGGGCATCTCGCCGCGGCCGCCGCGACAAAGGCCGAGAACCGTCCCGACGCGGCCATTCTCGGCTACGCCCTGACGCTCGGCGAGGACGCGCGCCGGCATCTCGCGGACGCGCCCGACACCGTTAGCGCCATCGATGAGAAAACGCCGCCCTGCTTCGTCTTCGCGACCGCGGACGACGGTGTCGTTCCCTCCCGGAACTCCCTCGCCTTCGCGGCGGAGATGGTGAAGAAGGGACGCCCCGTCGAGCTCCACCTCTACGCCTACGGCTCCCACGGCTTCTCCGTGGGCGACCCCACCGCGCTCGATCCCGCGATCCCGCTCTGCGAACGGGCGAAGGACTGGACGGAAGAAGCGGTCTCCTGGCTGGGCGAGCTTTTCGGCCGGGTCGGCGGCTGAAATAATCTTTGCAAAGGCATTGCCATGAAAAAAACACATCAGGACATGACTGTCGGGAGCATTTCCGGCAATCTGGTCCGTTTCGCTCTGCCGCTGCTGGCAGGCAACCTCTTCCAGCAGCTCTACAACATGGTCGACACCTGGGTCATCGGCCAGAGCAGCAACAACGCGGCCTACGCGGCCGTGGGCTCGGTCGGCCCGGTCATCAACACCCTGGTCGGCTTCTTCAGCGGCCTCGCGACCGGCGCCGGCGTCGTCATCTCCCAGTATTTCGGCGCGGGCAACCGCGAGAAGGTCGAGAAGACGGTCCACACCTCCGTCATGATGACGCTCGTGATGGTGTTCCTCTTCACGGGTCTCGGTACCTTCCTGGCGCCGAAAATGGCCGAAATGATGCTCTCCACCGACAACGGCGACCCGGAAGTCCTCCGGGAGGCTTCGGTCTATCTGACGATCTATTTCGCGGGCGTGAGCGGCCTCATGGTCTACAACATGGGCGCCGGCATCCTCCGGGCCATCGGCGATTCCCGCAACCCCTTCTACTACCTGGTCGTCTCCACCGTCCTGAACATCCTCCTGGACCTGCTCTTCGTCTTCAAGCTCGGCATGAGCGCGGACGGCGTTGCCTACGCCACGATCATCGCCCAGTTCGCGTCGGCGGTCCTGATCGTCATCAAGCTCCTCCGGACCGACTCCTGGGTGCGGGTGCGGCCGAAGCAGGTCCGCATCGACCGCGAGATGCTCGGCAAGATCATCCAGGTCGGCATCCCCTCGGCGCTGCAGATGTCCGTCACCGCCTTCTCCAACGTGTTCGTCCAGTCCTACATCGCCGGCACGAACGGCGTGCAGGCCTATAACCTGGGCGGCTGGACCACCTACAACAAGATCGACCAGTTCATCTTCCTGCCCCTCACCTCGCTCGCGCTGGCCATCTCCACCTTCGTGGGACAGAACCTCGGCAAGGGCAACGTGGAGCGCGCGAAGAAGGGTACCTACGTGGCCTACGGCCTCGCGACCGCCGTCACCGCCGTCGTGATCGTCATCGTGGAGCTCTTCGCGCCGCAGCTGGCCGCCTTCTTCAACCCCGACGAAAACGTGGTCGCCAACGCCACGCTGCTCCTCCGCTGCATGACGCCCTTCTACTTCTTCTGCTGCGTGAACCAGGTGTTCATGGGGTCGCTGCGCGGCTCCGGCGACTCGACCGCGGCGATGATCCTCTGCCTCAGCACCTTCGTGGGCTTCCGCCAAATCTACCTCTTCGTGATGAGCCGCTTCATCTCGAACGATCTCCTGCCCATCGGCTTCGGCTATCCCGCCGGCTGGGTGGTCTGCTGCATCTGCACGCTGATCTACTTCTTCAGCTGCAAATTCGGCGCGAAGGTGGTCGTGGAGAAGGAATAAGACATTTTTCCACCGACAGCAAAAACCGTCGCGGATTTTCCTACGGGTGGATAAGGAAGTATTTTATTGTCATTATTTTTCTTTCTGCCCTGATTGGGGTATTAGGGGCTTGCTCCTAAAAAACAAGCCGATTTTAATCGGCTCTAAGCGGAAAAATATATATTTTTCCCCTACTTGCTATGGTATGAGACAAAGATACCCGCTGAAAAGTTTTTTCAGCGGGTTGTTTCTTTTAGCTCGATAAATTGCGATTTGATTGCAAAATGATTAATGTTTTCTACTCTTGCGATTCTTTTTCCACTGACCGATTTTATCAAAAGCACCCAAGCAATGCAAGGCATACAATACCAATGAAGCAACGGCAAGACCACAAACAAAAGACATAACATCACTACAAATTGCTTCCGGAATAATGCCGTTGAGTCGTCCTTTGTGTTCGCTTCCAAAAAGCAAATAACTAATTAACATTAGACAAGTAGATCCTGCCAACATAGTGCGTAATCTTTCTTTTCTTTTGTTGCTTTCTTCGGTAGCATATTCTGCTACTTTTTTCAATGTATCCTTGGTTTCGTTATCCATACTCTCGCTTTTCCTTTCTCCATCAATAATTTCACGAATATCCACATTATAGAAATCCGCAAGTTCGATGAGCATATCTATATCAGGCATATTGCTACCTGTTTCCCATCGAGATACAGATCGAGATGAAACATAGAAATGCTCTGCCAATTGTTCTTGGGTTAACCCTTTTTCTTTTCGTAGTTGTTTTAGAAATTCTCCGATTTTCCTTTGGTTCATTTGTGTATACCTCCTTTCATCGGTTATTATTTCGGAATATCTATAAAAATACCACGACACAAAGCGAGAAATGCCGTGGTATAAGCAGAGAATATGTGTCTATTAGATTATTTGATAAATTCTGATTTATCAATATATCACATATTTGATATTACTGAACAAACCAAAAAACATCCTTGTCCACTTGTGGCATTCGCCGCAGCGTTTTTTTCTCCTTGTAAAAGCACAAATGAAAAATCACGGAAGAACGGACTTGGAATAATGCCGAATAACGGCTTCTTCAAGGGAAAGATACCGTTCCATCGCAGTCCACATTTCGTTATCGGAAGATTCCGCATCGACCGCCGGTTCAAGACCCAGTTTCTGAGCAAGGACACCTACAATATACACGGCTTCGATGGTTTTTTCGGCATCATCTATCACTCGATTCAGGCATTCTTCCAACTCCATTTCGTCCTCGTAGTTCTGAAAATAACAAAGCCGGAGGAATTGCTTAAGGGATAGCCCTCCTTTCGCGGCTTCTCTTTCCATTTCATCGAGTGCGATCTGCGAAAGCAAACTGAGTTCTTCCGCATCGATCCGAAACTTGGCACACTCGAAGGCATGTTCCAAAAACGACCGCCGCATCCGGGTGTATTCTTCAACTCTGGCATCAGAATAGAACTGCTCGGTCTGAAGACAGAAAAGATCGAAAGGGTCCGGTGCTGCCATGCCTGGTCGACGCTGGAGAATTTGACATTCCACGACAGTCAGCTCTGCTGTCCCGTCCAGATTCCGATACAGCAGTTCTGCCGGAAAAGCGAGGTGCTCTCCGGTACAGTGTCCAATCAGTTCTTCCTCCGCTTCCTCGCAGAAACAGCCCGCCCCGATGAGGATGGAAAAAGGCTTTTCTTCGTGCGTCACTTTTCCCGCTGCATTCCGGACTGTAACGGATATTTTCACATAGTTCCCGTATTCGATTGGAGTATCGTTACGAACACGGAAAAAATCGAAGTAAATCCTCATCGAAATTGCCACGCGCAAAAAAATCTCATCGTATGCGGCAGAAAGCGCCGGATCGAAACTGTATCGTTCCGTTTTCTTCAGATTCAGACGGAGCATTTTGCTCTCGCTGATTCCAAAGCTCTCCAGATACTCCTGCGCAGCAGGATGAAGTTCCGGAAAGGGCCGGCAGCCGCTTAGGAGGAGTCCGACTGCCAGCAAAACGCAAAGAAATCCTTTTTTCATGCCTCAACTCCCAATCAGAACGGAATCACGCCAAAGGCGAAACGGGAAACACCGTAATTATCCGCGGAATAATAATTGGCCGGTTTATAGTCCGGATCAAACGTGAACACGACGCAGTCATGCTTGCCCGCGGCTGCCTCGAAGCGTTCGATGAGCCCGATTTCCTCGGCATCCTCTTCAGAAATCGCCAGACTGACAATAACACGGTTCTGAACCTCCGCGAGACCTACACACGGCCAGTATTGCATCAAGTCCAGCTGCTCCTCCGAAGCGGTTCCTGCCTTTCGCATCACACTTGCGGTACCAACCCAATGGTTCAGTGAGCTTACCACGAGCATCAAATCCTGATAGGAATAATCGACCACCCGAATTTCGTAACGCTCGGGGGACAACAGCGTGGCCACGAAGGCAGAAAACTCGGCATTCTCTTCCGTAACCAAAATGATTGCCCGCCCGTTTTCTTCATAGACGCCGCCGAAAATCTTGGAAAACTCCGGCTTCGCCGCCGTGACTTTCCTCAGGCTGTCATAGGCCTCCATCAGGTCAGCGCCGAAGACATACGCATCCAGCTTCGGTTCCGTTTTGTCCCAAACCGGGCCTATCTTCTGTGAAAGCTCAGCCACATAGAATTCCTTCTCTTTTGCCAGACTGTTCGTCTCGGTCCGCATAAAAAAACTGTTCCCCAGCATGACCGCTGCCGCAAGAACCAGCACGCAGGCGAGCCCCGCCGCCAGTCCACGGACCGGCATAAACGCGGGCAGCTTGCGGCTCTTCCGGCCCGCGTCGGCCTCCTCGACCGCCCGGAGCACCCGGCCCGAAAACACGTGGGGCTCCGCGTCGGCGGGCGGCTCAAACTCCTGCGTCAGGGCCTCGCGATAGGCCTCCTTGAAATCCTCTCTATTCATAGTTCATCTTCTCCTTGCGTTTTCCCAGCGCTTCGAGCAGAAGCTTCCGCCCGCGGATGATCTGCTTACGGACCGTGTCCGGCTTTCCCGAGATCAGATCCGCGATTTCCGAAGGCTTGAGCTCCAGCACGAAGCGGTAGTACAGGATGCTTCGGTAGGGTTCGTCGAGCCCTCGGATCACCCGGATCAGAAGCTCCATGTCCGACTCTAAGCATATTTTCTCGAAGAAGCGGTCAGGCGCCTCGAGGCTTTTCAGCTCCGTGGCTTCGTCAGCCTGCACGAGACCCATCCGTTCCCGGCGGCTGAAAGCATTCAGCGCCAGATTGTGAGCCGCTGTCAGAAGATAGCCGCGCACGTCTTCCTCGGAGGGCAGGTCCCGGACGGTCGGCAGGTGTCGCTCGAGGATCCGGACGAACAGATCCTGCACCACGTCCTCGGCGTCCTCGTCCCGCTGGAGAATGGCATTCGCGACACGGAACGCGTCCTGGCTGTAGCGTTCGAAGAGCGCGCTTATGCTTCGGTCGGCTGCAGCTTCGGGCTGCTTTTCGCGGTCACGCATGTCCATTTCTTCCCCTTCCGTTTCTTTATGAATACACCTTAATATGGGCTTTCGGAAAGGTCAAGAACTTTATTTTTCGTATTTTTGTCCCGTTTTCGGGACCGAAAATGTACGTTTCGGCAGGAGACCGAAAAAAAGGACCGCGAGACGGAAACGCGGTCCTTTTGAAAAAATTTTTTATTCTTCCGTTTTTTCCGGCTTCTCCAGCCTGAGCTTTTCCACCCGGAGGCCGTCCATGGCGAGCACCGTGAGGCGCACGCCGTCGATCTCGGTCACGTCGCCCTCCCGGGGGAAGGTGCCGAAGGTCTCGGTAAAGAGGCCGCCCACCGTATCGCTGTCGCACTCGAAGCCGTCCTCGGGGATGCCCGCGAGCTCCAGGAAATCGTAGACGCTGAGGTCGCCGTCCAGCTCGAGCGCACCGCCCTCGGCCGCCTTCACGTCCTCCTCGACCGTGTCGGTCTCGTCCCAGATCTCGCCGACGATCTGCTCCAGAACGTCCTCCATCGAGATGACGCCCAGGGTGCCGCCGTATTCGTCCGCGACGATGGCCAGGTGCTGCTTCGCCTTCTTCAGGATGCTCAGCACCTCCGGCAGCTTGGTGGTCTTGTAGACGTAGCAGGGCGGGAACAGGAGCGCACGGAGGTCCGGCGCGTCGGTCTCGGTCAGGGCCTTCAGCAGATGGTTCAGATGCAGGGTGCCGATGATACGGTCGATGCTTCCCTCATAGACGGGCAGACGGGAATAAGGCGTCTGGTCGACGAACGCGAGGATCTCCTCCAGGCTGTCCTCGATGTTGAGGGCCTGCATGTCCACGCGGGCGGTCATGACCTCGAAGGCGGAAATGTCGGAGAAATCGATCGCGGCCTGCACCAGCTCCTGCTGGTCGGGATCGAGGACGCCCTCGTCGCCGCAGGTCTCGACGATGGAGGAAAGCTCCTCCAGCTCCTCGTCGGAATCCTCCGCTTCCTCCTCCTTCATGCGGCCCGTCAGCAGATGAATCAATGAAACGGTAAGCCAGATCAGAGGCTTCAGCACGATCATCAGCACGCGGATGAAGCCGGAGTAACCGCAGGCATAGCGGTTCGCGTTCTTCTTCGCGCTGATCTTGGGAATGGTCTCGCCGAAGACGATGACCAGGAGCGTGATCACCAGAGTGGCGATCCAGGCCTTGTCGTCCGACTCGAAGAGCAGGATGGTGGCCACGGAGCCCAGGGAGGACGCCGCGATGTTCACCAGATTGTTGCCGATCAGGATGGCGCCGAGGGCGTCATCGAAGCGCTCGCGCACCTTGAGAGCGCGCTTTGCCTTCTTGCTGCCGTCCTCCGCGTCGTTTTCGAGACGGAGCTCGTTGCAGGAGGAAAAGGCCATCTCAGAGGCCGAGAACATGCCGGAAAGGATCACGCAGAGCAAAATCCCTGCCAGAACGAAATAAATCGTCATGCCTCCTCGCCTCCTTCCTCAGGAGCCGGAGCCTCGAGCCGGAGCTTCAGGATGCGCTTGTCCTCCATCTCGGCCACGGTGACCGTAAGGCCCGCGTAGCTGAAGGAATCGCCCACCTCGGGGATCTCGGAGAAATGCTCGTAGGTCCACTCGCCCAGCTGGAGGTTCAGGAAGCGGTCATCCTCCTCCGGGTCCTCGAACTCGACGGTGTCGAAGGCGTCGGAGACGGTCTCCTCCGCGTCGAAGAGGAAGCTGCCGTCGGAAAGCTCCGCGACGGGCTCCTCCACCACGTCGTCCTCGTCCCAGATCTCGCCGACGAGCTCCTCGAGGATGTCCTCGACGGTAACGATGCCGAGAGTGCCGCCGTAGTTGTCCAGAATTACGGCCATGGTGACCTTGTTCTCGGTCATCATGGGCAAAAGCTCCGCCACCTCGAGGCTCTGGTGCACGTAGAGCACCTCGTCCATCAGCGGACGGACCTCGGGCAGGGCGTCGGCATGCCGAAGTTCCTTCATGTACTTGCGGATCTGCAGCACGCCGATGATATGGTCGACGCTTTCCTCGTAGACGGGGAGGCGGCTGTGGTTCGAGGCCTTGATCGCGGCGAGAATCTCCTCGGGGGGATCGTCCGCGTCGAGTGCGGCCAGGTCCACGCGGGGCGTCAGAATGCTCTCGACGGTGATGTCGCCGAAGGAGATCGCGGAGGAGATCAGGTCGCTCTGGCTCTCCTCGAGGGAGCCCTCCTCGGCCAGATCCTCGATCATGTCGACCAACTCTTCCTCGGTGACGGAGACCTCGGGGTCGCCCTTCGTCAGCTTCGAGGCGGCCTGACCGATCTTCGTGAGCACCCAGGACAGCGGCGAAAGCAGCTTCATCAGGAAGGACAGGGGACCGGCGGAAAAGAGGACGCAGCGCTCGCTTGCCTTCTTCGCGAAGCTCTTCGGGAGCATTTCGCCGGCGAAGAACACGACAATCGTGGTGAGCAGCGTGCTCAGGCTGACCGCGCTGAGGCCCCAGAGACGGGTGACCTCGACGGTGACCACAGAGGCCGCCGCGATATGCACGATGTTCGTACAAATAAGCAGAGTGCTGATCGCCCGGTCGAAATCGGCGAGAATTGCCATCGCCTTTCTGGCCCGGGAGTCTCCGCGCTCTGCCGCCATTTTGATCTTATTTTTCGAGACACACGAAAAGGCCGTTTCCGTCACAGCGAAGAAAGCGGCCAGCACGAGTAAAACAAATGCGATTATCCAGGGGTATAATCGACCGTCAGGGTCGGTATCCATACAGAAAACAGATTCTCCTTCTTTGAAAAGTGACCGGTCCGGGGCGCGCCGCCCGCGGTGCTTCGGTCTGTGCTGATATATTTTGCAGGGCTATTCTACCATGCGGGGAGGTTTTTGTCAAATACGGCGGCGGGGGTCCGTGGCACGGCCGGTGAAAAGCGCCGGCCGAGGGTTGTGTCGCGGCCGGCGAAGTGAGCTTTGAGTCCGGTCGTGGTTCCGTCCGACCGGCTTCGTCTCAATTTTTTGATGCCTTTTCCGAATTTTCTGTCAAAAACCGGTTTTTCGATGTTTTTGACAGACATTTCGTCTCATTTTCCCGGGGAAACGGTGCTCGGAAGCCGGAAAAGAAGTGTCACCTGCGACAAAAGTGTCCCGCTTGCTGTCATTTTCTTCTGTATTGCGTGATTTGACAGAAATCCGGCGACTCTTCGCGCTTGGTGATGCTTCCATTTTCTGTCAAAACCGCGAAAAAAGCGGAATTTGACATACATTTCCGAAAATGGTCTTCGGCTGATGCATCCATAGGGGTCACCGGCGGGCGAAAAACCTCCGAACATCGCCTGCCGCCAAAGCATGCCTCTTCCGCCGAAGAAGGCCGTCTCCGAAAAGACGGAAGGCCGTCTCCAAAGAGACGGCCTATCTGTTATCCTTACAGTCCCAGCGCCTGCATTTCGGCCGCGACGCTTTCCTCGCAGGCCTTCATCGCGTCCAGGGCCTTCGCGAGGAGCGTTTCGAGCTCCCAGCCAAGCCGCTCCGCGCCCTCCGCGATGACCTCGCGGGAGCAGCCGGCGGCGAAGCGCTTGTCCTTGAACTTCTTTTTCAGGCTCGAAAGCTCCATGTCCAGGCAGCTCTTCGAGGGGCGCATCAGCGCGCAGGCGCCGATCAGGCCGGTCAGCTCGTCGACCGCGAACAGCACCTTCTCCATCGGCAGCACGGGCTCCACATTGCAGCAGAGGCCGTAGGCGTGAGAACAGATCGCGTGGACGAGCTCAGGCTCCGCGCCGATCTCGGCGAGAAGCTCCGGCGCCTTCACGCAGTGCTCCTCGGGCCAGCCCTCGAAATCCACGTCGTGCAGAAGCCCCGCCGTGGCCCAGAACTCCGCCTCGTCGGCAAAGCCCTGATCCGCGGCCAGATAGCGCATGCAGCCCTCCACCGTCAGACCGTGCTGCACGTGGAAAGGCTCCTTATTGTACTTTCGCAGGAGAGAAAGGGCCTGCTCCCTCGTGACGGCGGTCTTCACAGCTTCGAGCATCCGTGGCTGTTGACCAGGGCCTCCACCTTCCAGCCGGCCTTGCAGAGCGGGCAGTCGACGGGATTGTAGCTGATGTAGTCGGGAATGCTCGCGGGATCGAAGATCGACGCGATCGGGATGCCCATGCACTCGGTCTCGGTGGAGA
Organism: Bianqueaceae bacterium; assembly: GCA_045641505.1. Taxonomy (GTDB): domain Bacteria; phylum Bacillota; class Clostridia; order Lachnospirales; family Bianqueaceae; genus JAZQNF01. The sequence goes on from JAZUHB010000051.1 coordinate 36,541, forward strand.
AGATCGCGGCGATGCCGGCGACGGTGCCGCCGTAGTAGCTGATCGCCTCGGCCGCGCGGACCGCGGTGAAGCCGGTGACCACGGAGGCCGCCAGGATCAGGACGCGCTTGTTCTCGATCATCGGGACCAGATTGTCACGGAAGAAAAGCTGGCTGCCGGCCGCGCTCTCGGGGGTCAGCACGCTGATCTCAGAGCCTGCGTTCAGGCTGGTGTAATCGTTGCGGCAAAGTCCCTCCGCGAGCAGCGCGCCGATCACCTCCGTGCCGTCCAGGCAGAGGATGGTGTCGATCATCGCCGTGCTTTTGTAGTGGGTCAGAAGCTCCTCCGCGACGGCCTTCGCCTCGGAGATGTTCGCCTTCTGCTGGGCCACGTCGATGTAGTAGTTGATGTGGCTGTGGCTGGTGGCGAAATGGCCTTTGTAGATCTTCAGGTAGAGCTGAGGGTTCTTGGTCTGGATCTTCTGGCATTCTTCAAGGGACATGAGTTACTCCTTCCGGGCGCGTCCGCGGGGTTTCGGATGACGGGCGCACCTTTTTTTTCATGATACCACAAAGAGCGTACTTTTTCAAACCTGAACTTTGGAAACACGCTCGCCGCTGAAACGGAAAACGCTCAGCCGAGGCAGTCCCGGAGGACCCGTTCGGCGTTTCCGTGCATGAACTTGTCGAGCTGGCGCTCCGTGAGGCCCGCCCGAAGCAGCGCGTCGAAGAGCCGCGGAAGCTCCGTGCAGGAGGCGATCTCGAGGCTGCCGCCGATGCCGTCGAAGTCGGTGCCGAGCGCGATGACGTCCTCGCCGCCGACCCGGAGGAGATGCAGGACGTGCCGGCACATGTCCTCCACGCGGCTCTCCCGGCCGGTCCCCGCGGGCAGCAGGAAGGCGGGACAGAAGTTCAGCCCCGCGATGCCGCCGCGCTCCGCGAGCGCCCGGATCATCTCATCGGTCAGATTCCGCTGATGGGGCGAAAGCGCCCGGCAGTTGGAGTGGGAGGCCACGAAGGGCTTCTTCGCGACCCGGCAGACGTCCCAAAATCCCCCGTCGGAGAGGTGCGAGACGTCCACGATGAGGCCGAGCTCGTTCATGAACGGCACCGCCTCCAGACCGAAGGGCGTGAGCCCCTGCGCCATCACGGCGGGGTCGGCGGAGTTCGGCGCGCCGAAGCAGTTCGCGTCGTTCCAGGTCAGGGAGATCAGGCGGACGCCGAGCTTCCTAAGCTCGCGCAGCCGCTCCGGCTCGCCCTGCACCAGATAGCCGTTCTCGACCGTAAGGAGCGCCGAGACGAAGCCGTTTTTCCGGTTCGCCTCGTAGTCGCGGGCTGAGCCGCAGAAGGCAAGGCCGGGCGTCCGCTCGACCGTGCGGAAGAAAAGCTCCCGCATCATCAGGAAAAGGTCCCAATGGTCCGGCATCTCGGTGAGGCCGTACCACTCGGGTGTGTCGCCCTGATGCAGGAAGCAGGCGAAAAACTGGGCGTAGGCGCCCGCTTCGGCAAGACGCTTCGCGTCGACTGAGATCTCCGGCATCGAGCCGAGGTCCTCCCGGTGCGCGCAGAGCGCCTTCTCCAGCGAATCGCAGTGCATGTCGATATAGCCGCGGTTCATTTTCCCTTATTCCTTTCGATGAATTTCTCCACCAGCTCCCGGTCCGCCGGAAGCCACGCGGGCGTGAAATACTCCTCCGGCGAGAGCCAGCGGGCCGCCTCATGCTCGCGGAGGGTCAGCTCGCCCTCCGCCACGCGGCAAAGGTACGCGCGAAGCGACAGACGGAAGCGCGGATAGTCCATCTGCACCTCGTGCAGGAACTCCTCCACCTCGATCCTCGCGCCGAGCTCCTCCCGGATCTCGCGGACCAGCGCCGCCTCCGGCGTCTCGCCCGGCTCGACCTTGCCGCCGGGGAACTCCCACCAGTCCTTCCACTCGCCGTAGCCGCGCTGGGTGGCGTAGAGCCGTCCGCCGTCGCGGATCAGCGCGCAGACCACGGGCAGGAGCTTCGGACGGCGGAGCACCGCGTTGAGCCAGCGCTCGTTCTCCCGGCCCGGACGCACGTCCCGCGAGGTCCAGACCTCCTCGGTGAAGAGACCCGGCACCGCGCCGAGAAGCGCCTCGAGCCCGGCCTCGTCCAGATCGGTAAAATGGCGGCCGTCCGCGTCGCGTTCCCCGCTTCCGTATTTGAAGGAAAGATAGAAAACGCCGTTTTGCTTGAGCGAGTCCCGCACCCGCGCGAGGACCGCGGGCAGCTCCTCCGCCGGCACATGGAGCAGCGAGGCCGAGGCCCAGACGCCGTCATATTCCTCCACGGCGGAAAGCTCCCCGAAGAGGGCGCAGCGGACCGGCAGCCCGGTCAGCTCCCTCGCCGCGGCGCAGAGCTCCTCGCAGCCGTCCAGCGCGTCGACGAGACAGCCCTTCCGCAGGAAATGCAGGCTGTCCCGGCCGCTTCCGCAGCCCAGATCCAGGATCTTCGGCGTGCCCTCCTTCGGCAGATAACGCTCGAAGCGGGCGTAGTGCTCACTCATGTCCGCGGAAAGCGTGTGCTCCGTGAAGGAGGCCGCGTTCCGGCGGTAATAATCCAGAGTCGAGTCCATAGGGACCTCCCAAGTTTACATATCAGTCGGGGAAACGCTGCTGCGAGCCCCAGCTGTCGATTGTCAGCGTCTCGAAGCGGTAGCCGTTCTCCATCGCCCAGAGGATGATCTCCTCCACGCCGGCGACGGAAAAGCCCTGCGTATCGTGCTGCAGGACCACACAGAGCCCGCTCCGGCGGTTCACGCCGTTCTTCACGTAGCGGACCGTCTGCGCGGTGGTGTGCGGCGAGCCGTCGCCCGAGGAAACGTTCCAGTCGAAGTATTTGAAGCCCCGCGACGTCACCTCGCGCAAAAGGCTCACGATCAGATCGGTGTTGTAGAAGCGGATGCAGGAGCTTCCGCCCGCAAAGCGCATCAGCCGCGTGTAGTGGCCGGTCGCGTCGCAGACGACCTCCTCCGCCTTGAAGAGGTCCTCAAGGAAGGCCTCCTTGCTCGAGTAGATGCGCTCCAGGTCATGCGAATAGGTGTGCACGCCGATCGCGTGGCCCTCCTCGTAGGCGCGGGTGATCATGTCCCGGTTCTCCGGATGATTGCCGGTCACGAAGAAGGTGACCTTGACGCCGTATTTCGCGAGGACGTCCAGGAGCTCCCCGGTGTAGGGGCTCGGCCCGTCATCGAAGGTGAGATAGAGCACCTTGCCCTCGACCCGCTTCTCCGCCGGCACCCGGACCGGCGTGACCCGGACGGTGCGGACGGCCGAAACCTGTTCGCCGTCGGGACCGGTGACCGTGTAGACGACGCGGTAGCTGCCGGTTTTGTAAGAGGGGACGCGGTTTCCGGAAATCCGCACCAGCCCGGAGAGATCGTTGCCCGCCTCATCGACGGCGGTAAAGCCCGGCTCCTCGAAGGTCTCGAACGCGCGGAGCTCCACGTCGCCGCCGGTCAGCGTGAGGACCGGCCGCCAGTCGCAGTAGCTGAGCTCGCGGACGGTCTCCGTTTCGTTGCCGGCGCCGTCGCGCACCCGGTAGCGGACGAAGCCCTCGCCCTCCTCGCGGATGACCTGCCCGGTCAGATCTCCGTCGACCGTGTCATAGGCCCGGAAGCCCTCCTCCCAGTAGCCGAGGAGCGGATTGACCCCGCTGCCGCTGCCCAGGAGCTCGAGTTCGGGCGCCCGCGTATCCCGGACGGTCACGGTGCGGGTGATCTCGGCCGTCTGATCCCGGTAGAACGCGCGGTACGTCAGCGGATAGACGCCGGGACGCCCGGTATCGCAGACTCCCTCCCGGGAGACGCGGACCTTCTCCGCCCGGCGCTCCGCCAGCAGCCGGTCCAAAAACGGAAGGCCGAGCCCGCCCTTCACCTCGAAGTCCGTGCCCGAATCGAGCCAGTCATCCCCGGCCTCCAGTGTGACGCTTTGCTCCTCCGGCGTCCGAAAGCGAAGCTCCGGCGCGGCCGAAAGCTCATCCTCCGCGAAGAGTCCCGCCGCCGTCATCAGCAGCGTAAGCAACACCCCTGCGACCCGCGCAATTCCTTTTTTCACGATGTTACCTCTCGATTTCTGAGCCGTGCGCCGCGGCATAGGCGGCCCGCTCCTCCAGTTCCCGGGCGAAGCGCTCCGGCTCCTTGCGGTAGAAATCCTGATGCTCCTCCTCCGCCGGATAGAAGGCGGCGAAGGGCTCCAGCGCGACCCGCGGCGTCAGCCCGGTCTCCGCGGAAAGCTCCCGCAGAAGCGCCTCCGCGGCCGCCCGCTCGTCCTCATCCTGATAATAGACCGCGAGCGTGTAGGAATGCCCCCGGTCCATGTACTGGCCGCCGCCGTCGAAGGGGTCGACGCTTTGCAGGAAGAGGCGGCAGAGGTCCCCGAAGCTTTGGCAGGCCGGATCGTACGAGACGCGCACGGTCTCCCGGTGCCCGGAGGTCTGGCTCTTCACCTGCTCATAGCGGGGGAACGGAAGGATCCCGCCGCTGTAGCCGCTCTCGACCTCCGAGACGCCCGGAAGCGCCGCGAAGGACGGCGTGATGCACCAGAAGCAGCCGCCGGCGAAATAGGCAGAGCGCAGCATGTTACCTCCCCCGGGAGACTCGGGCGCAGAACGGCGCCTCATAGAGCTTCCCGTGCACGAAATAGTTGTAGGAGCGGCAGCCGCCCGCGCAGCGTCCTCCCTCCGGGCAGTCCGCGCAGGGGCCGGTGAGGTCCGCCCGTGTGAACCTCCGGTTATAGCTGAAGGCCTCGGGATCCTCCCAGATCTCCCGGAGCGTTTTCTCCCGGAGATTGCCCTCGATGAAGCGGTCGTCGTACATCGATTCGCAGCCCCGGACGTTCCCGATGCTGTCGATGCCGATGTTCGTAAGTCCCGCCCTGCAGCCGGCGAAGCAGCCGCTGCCGCCGAGATCCCCGCGGAGCGTCCCCTCCGCCGGGGTGAAGTAGCCGATGTTGTCCGCGACGCCCAGCAGGAACGGGACACGCGGCGCGTTCTCCTCCACGAAGCGGAGCACCGCCGGCACGTCGAAGACGAAATCGACACCCTCCCGCGCGGCGTTGCCCATGGGCGAGCAGGCCTGAAGCTGCCAGGCGCCGATGGGATAGCGGAGAAGGACTTCGAGGAGCTCCGGCAGCCCCGCGGCGTTCTCCCTGTTCAGCGTGCTGATGACGGAGGTCGGGATGCCGTTCTCCGTCAGGGCCTCGATGGCCCGGAGCGCCCGGTCGTAGCTGCCGGCCTGGCGGTACGCGTCGTGGACCTCGCGCGGGCCGTCCAGCGAGACCGAGACCGACTCGACGCCGAGCGCCCGGATCCTTCCGAGAAGCTCCGGCGTGAACAGAAAGCCGTTGGTGATCAGGTTCACCCGGATGCCGCTTTGCACGAGCCGCGCCGTAATCCGCTCCCAGTCCGGCCGCAGGAAGACCTCGCCGCCGATCAGCGAGACCCGCCGGACGCCGAGCTCCGCCAGCTGGTCCGCGACGGACAGGGCCTCCTCCGCGGAGAGCTCGTCCGCCCGCGCCCGGCCGCCGCCGGAGCCGCAGTATTTACAAGAAAAACAGCAGCGGAGCGTGAGCTCCCAGACTGCTGTTTCGAGTTCGAACCTCATGCTTCCCTCTTTCCTTCGTTCTTCTCCCGCTGCTTCCGGAAGAAATCGGGGCCGGCGTAGACGCAGAGCATCGGGGTGTCGGTCCGCGGGCGGCGGAAGGGATAATCCTCCTTCGGGGGCAGGGGCTTCTTGCTGCCGTGGAGCGCCATCCGGTAGACCGCGAGGATGTCCTCATAGGGAAGGGGCTTGTAGCCCTTGAGAGAACGGGTCTTCCCGCGGGAGCACTTGTCCGCCAGAAGCTCCAGATCCTCCTCCTGCACGCCCAGCTCCGCCAGGGTGGTGGGCATGCCGATGCGCTTGTAATAGGCCTCCTGAAGGTCGATGCCCTCCTCCACGGTCTTTTCGGGATGCTCGTAGTCGACGGGCAGATCCCAGACCTCGTGGAAGTACTGCACGAAGCGGGGCACGTTCGCGCTGTAGACGTAGCGGGCCCAGCTGCACCAGAGGGCGGCGAGACCGGCGCCGTGGGCAATGGAGGGATAGAGTCCGCTCACCTCGTGCTCGAACTGATGCACGGTGAGCTCGAAATCGCGGCCGCACTGGGTCAGACCGTTGTGCGCCAGGGAGGAAGCCCACATCATGTTGGCGCGGGCCTCATAGTTCTCCGGGTCGGCCAGGCAGTCATCGCCGGCCTTCCGCACGCTCCGCAGGACCCCGATCGCCAGCGCGTCGGTCAGATAGGTGTCTTCGCCCACGTTGAAGAAGCGCTCGATCGTGTGCATCGCGATATCCACCGCGCCGCAGGCGGTCTGGTAGGGGCTCACGGAGAAGGTGAGGGTCGGGTCCTCGATCGCGAAATCGAAGCGGTTCTTCGGCGAGCCGTAGCCCCGCTTGTCGCCGGTGGCCTCATTGGTGATGACGCAGGAATTGGACATCTCGGAGCCCGCGGCCGAAAGCGTCAGCACGCAGCCCTTCCGCAGGGTCTTCTTCGGCTGAGCCTTGCCCAGGGAGAAATCCCAGACGTCGGTCTCCGGGTTCGCGGCGCCGTTCGCGATGTCCTTCGCGGTATCGAGGACGCTGCCGCCGCCGACGGCCAGCACGAAATCCACGCCCTCCGCCAGACAGAGCGCGATGCCCTCGCGGACCTTGTCGAGCGCGGGATTCGCGTGGATGCCGCCGAACGCGACGTACGCGATGCCCTCCTCGGTGAGCTGCCGCTCCACACGGGCCAGCAGCCCGCTCTTCTCGGCGGACGCGCCGCCGTAGAGGATGAGCACCTTCTTCGGCGCGAACTCGCGGAGCGCGGCGCCGACATGATCGGCCTCACCGCGGCCGAAATAGACCTTCGTGGGGGTTTCGTAAATGAAGTTGTTCATGGGGACTCCTTACTTTTCCCTCAGGCGGGGGAAGTATTTTTCGACGATCATCACCGTGGGCGGGATGAGGATGAGCTGCAGCGCGATGCCCGGCGCGGCGTTCACGAAGGCGCCCGCCAGGAAGGCCTTCCAGCCGAAGGCGCTCCCGCCGAGACCGAGGATCACGGTCTGCGCCGCGCCCCAGACCAGCCGGCCGAAGCACATCGCGGCCGCGAGCGCGAGATACACGTACCCGCGCTTCCGGGGCAGCAGCCGGTACAGAAGACCGGCCGCGAAGCCGTAGGCGGCGAGCTCGAAGCACATCGCGAGTCCGGTCGGCACGAGCGGCGGCATCCCGAACAGGAAGAAGCGCAGAAGCGGCGCGACGAGGCCCACGGCCAGCCCGTACCAGGGGCCGCAGAAAAAGCCGCACAGCAGCACCGGAAAATGCATGGGACAAAGGGCTCCGCCGATCTGGGGAATCTGTCCCGTCAGGAACGGAAGCACCAGGGCGAGGGCCAGGAACATCGCGGCCAGAGCCAGCCGGAGCAGTTTCAGGCCGGAGGGGGTGTTACTTTTCATTTTTCGTTTCCTTTGTGTTACTTTCGACAATTTTCACCTGGGGCCGGACCGGCTTCAATCGGTCAGCCCGGTGTAATTCACCAGCGCGTAGCAGAGGTCGTGAGCGCAGTCCCGAAGCGACCAAAGCACGCCGGCGGGATCCTTTTCACAGGCCTTCTGCAGCTTCTTCACGGAGTTCTGGATGCCCATGTCGAGCATCAGATCGTTGCCGTTCTTCGCAGCGGCCTCCGCGTTCATCCAGCCGCCCAGAGCCGCGTCGGTGGTGGCGACGCCGCGGAAGCCCCACTCCTCACGGAGCAGGTCCTTCATCAGCGCGCTGCAGCCGCCGCACCAGCGGGCGCCCAGACGGCTGAAGGAATCCATCACGCCGGCCGCGCCGCCTTCCTTGACGGCCAGTTCGAAGGGCCGCAGGTAGAGCTCGCGCAGCGCCTGCTCGTTCACCAGGACGGAGACGTTGCTTCGGGCGTTCTGCTCCAGGTCGTTGCAGACGAAATGCTTCATGAAGGCGATCACGCCCTTGTCCTGGACCGCCGCGATCGTGGCCGCGGCCATCTTGCCGGAGAGCAGCGGATCCTCCGAATAGTACTCGCTGTTGCGGCCGCCGATGGAGTTGCGGTGCAGATTCATCGCAGGCGCGTACCAGCCGTTCACGCCGAGGGCGTTCGCCTCGTCGCCGATGGCGCTGCCGAGCTTCGCCGCGAGCTCCGTGTTCCAGGAGGAGCTGATCACGGTCTCCATCGGGTAAGCCACCGCGTCCACGGGGCTCATCATGCTGTTGATGCCGGAGGGGCCGTCCAGAAGCCGGGAGCCGGGCACGCCGAGCCGCTCGACCGCCTCGGTATGCCAGCCGCCGAGGGCAGACAGGGAAATCAGCTCGTCGGCCGTGAACTGGTCGAGGAAGCGCTCCCACTTCGGGTCGTCGAAGGCGAGGCCCCGGAGATCGGCGAGCTCGATCCCGTTCTCCGCGCCGGTGACGGGAGGCTCGAGCGCGGAATACGCGCTCAGGTATTTCTCATATTCTTCAAGGTCCTTCTTGAGCTCCGCAGGGGCCTCGGTGCGGCCGTTCGCCTTCGGGAAGGTGCCGACCGGATCACGCCGGGACATCGTTTCGATCCCGCCGTCGGCAAAGCCGAAGAGATTCCGGATGGGCGTGCCGGTCACCTCGTCGTTCGCGTAGATCACGTCCTGCCCGATCGTAACGGTCTGGAAAAGCTCGTTCAGGAGCGCCTCGTGGACGTTCTTGCCGAGCATCACGCGGTACTGGCCCTGCTCGAGGATGTACGCCTGCCGCGTAACGGAATAGGAGGCCATGTCGCGGATCGGGAAGCTGAGGGTCAGCGTCTCGGACGCGCCGGGCGCAAGCTCTCCGGTCTTGCCGAAGGCCGCCAGCTCGATCACGGATTTCTCGATGCCGTTCTCCGGATGCCAGGGGGCGGAGAAATAGAGCTCCACGACGTCCTTGCCGGCCCGGCCGCCGATGTTGGTGACCTTGACGCGGACGGTCACGTTCTTCCCGTCGTTCGTAAAGCTGGTCATCTCCTCGGTGAACTCGGTATAGCTGAGACCGCTTCCGAAGGGAAAGACGACCTGCTCGTCATAGCGGGCGGCATCGTTTCCGTACCAGGTTTCGTAATAGCGGTAGCCGACGTAGATGCCCTCGTTGTAGGTGTAGAAATGAAGTCCCTTTATGTTCGCGAATGCCTGATCCGCGTAGGTGATCTGGGCGGGTTCTTTCTCGATGGAAACGGGCCAGGTGTCCACGGTGCGGCCGGAGGGGTTGACCTCGCCGGTCAGCACGCGGGCCAGCTCGATGCAGCCGAACTCACCGGGCGCGCCGACCCAGAGGCAGCTGTCCACGGAATCGTATCGATCCAGGAAGCCGAGCTCCATCACGTTGCCGGAGTTCACGACCACGATGACGTGCCCGAAGCGGCGGCAGACCTCGTCGATCAGCTGCTGCTTCCGCGTTCCCTCCTTCATCGGCTGAAGCTGCGCGAGCTTGAGCTCCGAGCCCTCCACCTCCTGCGAGCTCAGCACGATGAGCGCGGTATCGCTGAAGGCGCGGGCCTCCGCGAGCTGCTCCTCGCCGGGCAGGAGCCAGTCGCCGTCGTCCTTGCGGCCGGTGAAGAAGGAGACGATCATCTCCCAGGTGCTGCCGGTGCCGCTGTTCATTTTGCCCAGATTCTCGCGGTAGTAGCTGTCCAGCTGCGTGTCGTAGGCGATGCCCGCCTTCTCCAGGCCGTCGAACAGGGTCGCCGCGCCGGTCTGGTCCGCGCCGGCGCTGCCGGAGCCGCCGTAGACGAAATTATAGGCATCGTCGCCGAACACGGCGAGCTTCTTCGTCTGCAGGGGCAGGAAACCGCCGTCATTCTTCAGCAGCACGAAGCCCTCGTCGCAGATCTCGGCGGAAAGGGCATAGCCGACTTCCCGCGCCGCCTTGGCGGCATCCGTTTTGTCGGTGTATTTCTGCGAGGCCATGGTCTTGAAAAGCATCGCGAACACGGAGCCGAAGCAAACGGCCAAAAACGCGATCAGCGCGGTCAGCGCCGCCCAGCCGGTCAGGCGCTTCGCGCGCTTCGTGCGGCGCTTGAAGGCCTTGTAGGCCTTCTTCTGATCCTTAACCTCGTCCGCCTCGAGCCCGCGCAGGCTTCTCTTCCACTCGCGGACGGCCTTGCGGGTCTCCTTTTTGAATTCCCGCTTGCTCTCGCGGGTCACGGAGGCCTTCTTGCGGGCGACGTACTGCTTTCCCTTTTGGCGCGCCTCCTTCTTCCACTCGCGGAGGCGTTTTTTGCGGGCGGCCTTTTCTTCTTTTACGTCCCGCTCCCCGGTCTCCTCCGGGGCAACCTCGGTCACTTCGGCTTCGATGGTTTTATTCTCTTCGTCCATATATTCTCTCCTTACTGAAACAGCGGCAGACAACGGCTGCCGCGCGGCACGGTACTTCTGTGAAAATGATACCATGCGCGCCGTAATCTGTAAATGCGAAAAACTCACTTCTGATACGCCAGGCGTACCGTGCCGTCGTCGGTGTAGATGATGCCGCAGCGGCAAAAGCCCTCCCGTTCCAGCAGATGCCGCATCGGCGCGTTGTCAGGATGGGTATCGATCCGTACCGAGGGCGCGAGCGACTCCGCGAAGCGAAGCGCCGAGCCGAGGATTCCCCGGCCCTCCTCCGCCGCGGCGATCCGGTGGATCACGGCGTAGGGCAGGTCGTTTTGCCATTCTCCCTCCTCGATCAGGGCGTAGGTCGGGTCGGGACCGGGCAGACAGGCGAAGACGCCGAGGATCCGGCCGTCCTCACAGACGAGGTAAGAGCGGCCCTCCGCCACGTCCCGCCGGACGGTCTCCTCCGCCGGTCGGGAGCTCCCCCACTGAGTCGGATTGCCGTTGGCCCGCATGAAGGCACGGGCTCTTTCATAGATCGCGAAAACCTCGGGGAGGTCGTCCTCCGCGGTCCTGCGAATGATCCTTTCCGACATGAAACCTCCTTTCCGGAGCGCCGCTCAGAGCACCGCCAGCACGAAAAGCGCGAAAGCACTTACTGTCATTATAGCATAAAATGCCAGGAAACACACCTTTCCTGTCTCTTCTTCAAAAAACCCTTCGGGACAGTTTCTGATGCTGTCCCGAAGGGCTTAGTATATTGCAAATCAAAGCGAAAAACCACACTCCTCTATGAGTTCCACAGCTTTTCCTGAGCCTCGCTCAATTTAAGGGAATAGGCCTCCCAGATTCCGTTGAGCTCCTCCGTCCATACAGGATTTTCCTTAATGAACGCTTCCAGGAGTTCAGGAGAGGTCACATCATGCAGGTTTTCAGAAGGATGCAGCATGAACATGAAACCGGTATTGATCAGATATGTTTCTGCTCGATATTCGAATACATAAAACGTTGTTTGCCAGCCTTGGACATTGAAATATGCATTCTCGGTATCCGGAGAAGGCTGTAAGAACAGCACCAGTTCATCGCCGGCCGCATAGAGAGGATAGCTGTCGAACACATGCTTACTGCTGCCGTCCTGAAAAATACGGATCTCATCAGGACAGTCTCCCTTATACCGTTCAACTACCCTCGCTGTGTACAGAGTCGTAAACTCAGAATGATCACCTAACCAGTCTTCGACAATGACACGAACAATCAGTTCACTTGCCTCTGCCGCTTCCTCGACAGTAAGAGGCTTACCGGAATAAGAAGCGTGCACAATGCCCGGAAAGCGGACCGAAGGCACATTGAAGCTTTCCTGCACAGCCTCACCCTCTTTTTGCGAAGGTTGACAGGCGGCAAGGCTGCTGACGCAGAAAAGGCATAGAAAGTAACAAAACAGTCTTTTTCTGATTCGTTCTCCTATTCAATTAAACTTCACGATGCATAGACGGTTACATTATTATTGTACCATGCTCATTTTTTTTGTCAAGCGCTCGACGATAGCCCCGGAACGCCGCTCAGAGCACCGCCAGCACGATGCCGGCGATCACGATGCCGGCGCAGAGGAGCTTCCGGCCCATCCCTTTCTCGCCGAAGAAGACCCGACCGCCCACGATGATGATCACGCAGCCGCACTGCTTGAGGAGCGTCATCACGGTGACCTTGCTGTCGGGATAGCCGTTCGCCATGAACAGGGCCCGGTCCGCCAGCACGAACAAGAGCGCGAGCAGCGGCACGTACCAGTTTCCGATCATCAGCCGCCAGTCGACCTTCACCCTGCGGATCAGAGCAAATAGAAGATAGAATACGCTCATGAAGAGCATGTACCAGAACTGAAGCTGTCCCGCGCTCATATAGCGCATCAGGACCTTGTCCATGGTGCCCGAGGTCGCGTTCAGCAAACAGGAGGCGAAAGCCAGGACAATCAGCCAGCCGCTCACCTTTTCCGCGGCGGAGCCTTCGGGCTCCGTTCCGGCCGCGGCTTTCCTGCGGGGACCGCTCTTCAGCAGAAAGAGGCCCGTAAGGACCAGCAGCAGTCCCAGACCCTGCAGGAGACCAACACTTTCGTTCAGGAAGAGCACGCCGAGAAGCGTCGAATAGAGCACCCGCGAAAGCTCCAGCACTCCGAACAGGCTCACCGGCATCCGGTCGATGGCGAGGAAGCCGAAGATCCATGCCAGGAAGACCACGAAGGCCTTGAGCGCCACCCAGGGCAGGTATTTCACCGGCAGCGCGAACACATCCGCGTCCGCGCCGAGCGCCGGGATGAAGGAGCCCGGCAGGATCAATACGAAGGACAGGAGCGTGTAGGCGACCAGCACCTCCAGCACCGGATTTTTTGTCAGGGCGTATTTTTTCAAAAGCTCGCGCGCGCCCTTTGCCGCGCCGTAAAAGGCAGTGAGAAGTACCCAGGCCATGCCGTGTGTCCTCCGGAAATCTGGCGCCGCAGGCGCCGGTGTTTTCGCCATTATAACACGAAACTGCAGCGATCGCAGCGACTTCCGGACGTCAAAATGAAAAAACCCTTCGAAACAATTTCGGATACTGTCTCGAAGGGCATAACATATCACAAGTCAAAAAACATTAGTACTCATCTGTGTGATCCGCAGACTGTACAAATTCCATTAGCATCATAAGTGCAGTACTGCTCCGATGCATATTCCCATGATTGACACCGGGTGCAATAGCGTCTATGAGTATTCCCATCAGGATATGAACGATAAAAGCCGTATTCCCAAGTATGAGAAGAATGCTGTCCGGTAATAACCTTTGCTCCCCATAAATCCATCGTGGTAACTTGGGTAGCTGAACCCCCATCAGAAAAATACATCAGCTTATTTGCATTTGAAGGCACATATAAATCGCATAGTCCGATGATATGACCAAACTCATGCATAGCTACCGAAAAAGTTGCATCTGATAGGTCATTAAAGTATATCTTCCAACTTGTAATGTGGCCATTTGTTCCGCTTGTATGTTGAGACACATCTGCGAATGCGATACAAGAAGAATTATGATCATATCCTCCAAATATCAGCCCCGCGCCGGAAGCAGCTTCTGAGAAGTTCACAACACTTTGCCATCCCATAGCTCCCATACGAATCATATCTTTTTCATCTGCAGGAAAACTGGCGGAAAACGAAAATGTTGAATAATTTCCATTCAGATGAGCAAAGGGATCCGCAACCCAACCAATTGCTTCTGTTCCATGGCACACATGGCCCATAGCGTTATTAGTAATCAGCGAAATTGAACCTTGTTGCGAATTTGAATGCGCTAGGACAGCAACAGAAACAGTAGTTGCAACAAACGCAAAAACCAAAAGACAAAGCACAAGAAGCTTTACTTTTTTCATTTTCCCCACACTTCTTTCTGTACTTCATCGAGCTCAAGGGCATAGGCTTCGAAAATTCCGCCGACTTCATCCCTCCAAATCGGGTTTTCATTCATGAATGCCTCGACTAACTCTTCTGTCGCTGCATCTGTCAGTCTCCCCGTTTGATGATACTTGAACATTACATAGGCCGGGTTCACCAAATAGGTCGTCCCTTTGTACTCGAAAACATACATCGTCGTGTACCAGGAACCGTTGTTGAAATAACCGTTCGGCGTATCTTCCGAGGGATGAAGGAACAGCACCAACTCATCACCGGGCGCATACAACGGATACCGTCCAAATACATGCTCACTGTTGCCATCCTGAAAAATGATAATTTCATCAGGGCATTCTCCCTTATAACGGTCAATTACACGAGCGGAATACATCGTAGTAAAATCCGAATGGTCGCCCAGCCAATCTTCAACGATAACACGTGCAATCACCTCACTGCTCTCAGTAGCATCTTCGAAAGAAAGAGGACTTCCATGATATGAGGCCTGCACAACCTTTGGAAAGCGGACCGGAGGCACATTGATACTTTCTTCCTGCGCAGTATTGCCCTCTTTTTGCGAAGGTTGACAGGCAGGAAGACAAAGGATGCAGAAAAAACATAGAACAGAACAGAATAGTCTTTTCATGAATCACACTCTCCTTATTTGGAATTTTCTCACGTGCATCAATAAATACATGTTTATTGTAGACCGGAATCCTCTTCCTGTCAAGTGAGTGCCGTCCTGACCGATTGAAATGAAAAAGCGAAAGCGCGTGCCTGTCGCTTTCCATTGGACAAGGCCGGCAAATGATGGTACAATCGAAGTCACTACTGCGAAAGAAAGATGAACCCATGAAAAAACCGGTCAAAATTCTCTTGTACGTCCTCATCGGCCTCGCCTGGCTGGCCCTCGTCGGCTTCGTCATGTGGCTGATCCTGCGGGAGCCCGCGCCCGGGCCCGGCCCCGAAATCTCGGCGGCGGAATCGGCCGCCGACCCGACCGATGAAAGCCGCGCGCGGGAGGTCACGGAGATCGACATCTTCTCCCTGAACGACCTGCACGGCAAGGTCGCCGACGGCAACGGGCAGCCCGGCGTGGACGAGCTCACGACTTACCTCGCGACGAAGGGCAAAAACACCGTCATCCTCTCCAGCGGCGACATGTGGCAGGGCAGCTCCGAATCCAACCTGACCGCCGGCAACCTCGTCACCGAGTGGATGAACGGCGTAGGCTTCGACGCGATGGCGCTGGGCAACCACGAATTCGACTGGGGCACCCCCGCCGTCTACGGAAACGCCGAGCTCGCGACGTTCCCGATGCTCGCCATCAACGTCTACGACCGCGACACAAACGAGCGCATCGCCTGCTGCGACGCCTCGGCGATGATCGAGCGGGACGGCGTGAAGATCGGCATCATCGGCGCCATCAGCGACTGCTACTCCTCCATCGCCTCGGACCGCTCAGGGGATTTCTTCTTCGTCACCGGCTACCGGCTGACGCAGCTCATCCGCGAGGAGGCCAAGGCGCTCCGCGAAAAAGGCGCGGACCTCGTGATCCTCTCCATCCACGGCGGCTACGGCTCGTCGCTCGCCGGCAAGCCCGTTCTGAAATCGGGCTATATCAGCGATTATTACGACGCGTCCCTCTCGAACGGCTCGATCGACCTGGTCTTCGAGGCGCACACCCACATGAGCTACACCTTCCTCGACACGAACGGCGTCTGGCACCTGCAGGCGGGCGGCGAGAACAAGGGCATCTCCCATGTGAAGCTCCTCTTCGACAAGACCTCCGGCAGCTTCGAGGTGAAGACCGCCGAGATCGTCCCGAACAGCATTTACGGGCAGTGCGAGCCCGCGTCCCTCTATAAAGACATCTGCGACCGCTACGCCGACATCATCGCGCTCGGCGATGCCTATCTGGGCATGAACCCGGTCCAGCGCAGCAGCGAATACATGCAGGGCCTCGTCTCCGAGCTTTACTATCAGTTCGGCGAGAAGATCTGGGGCGACCGCTACGACATCTTCCTGGGCGGCGGCTTCCTGAAGGCCCGGAGCCCCTACAATCTGCCCTCCGGCCCGATCTCCTACTCGGATCTGCAGATGCTCTTCCCCTTCGACAATCAGCTGGTGCTCTGCTCCATCTCCGGCCGCGATCTCCGCAGCCAGTTCCTGGAGACCTCCAACGAGAACTACTTCGTCTGCCTCGGCGAATTCGGGCAGAAGGCGCTCGATTATCTGGATCCGGACGGCACCTATTACATCGTGATCGATTCCTACAGCTCCACCTACAAGCCCAACAGGTGCACCGAGATCGAACGCTATCCCGAGGGTCTCTACGCCCGCGACCTGCTGGCGAACTACTACGCCGGCCGCCCGCTCGACACGCCCGTGGACAAGGAGATCGGCGGAAAATTCACCTACACGCTCACGTCCGTCCGGGAGGTCCTCGCGATCGGCGCGAAGCTGGACGAGAACGGGAAAACCCCCGAAGACTATTTCGTGAAGGGCAAGATCGTCTCCGTCGAGAACACGACCTACGGCAATGTCTGGATCGAGGACGAAAACGGCGACCGCCTCTACATTTACGGTATCTACGACAGCAAAACGAACACCCGCTTCGACAAGATGAACCCGCGCCCCAAGGCGGGTGACACGGTCATCCTCTACGGCCAGGTGCAGCGCTACGTGTCCGCAAGCGGAAGCGAAACCATCGAGCTCAGCCCGGCCAAGCTGGTAAAGGAATAATCCGCAAGCATATGAAAAGCCCCTGCTCAAAGCAGGGGCTTTCTTTTGTTTCAAGCTTCAGGCTCGGTCCGAAGTATCGGGCGGAACCGATCAATCCACGGCGACCGGGATCTTGTAAATCGCGATCGCGTGGGCGGACAGGTTCTGGGACTTATAGCCGTAGGGGTAGATCTGGCTGTTGTAGTACTCCAGAGCCTGGTTGGTGTTGCCGTTGTAGGCGGCATTCACACTGTAGAGCACGCTGGTGCCGCTCTCATCGGCGAAGCGCCACAGGGCGTAGTCGGTGCCGGTGGTAACCTTGGCCGCGAAGGTCAGGCTGCTTCCGGTCGGGCCGGAGGTCATGTACAGGTTGGAAGCGTTCTTGAAGTACCAGGTGCCTTCCGCGGTGCCGGCCTCAGCGGTGAGGACCAGCATGTCGGAGCTCACGGTCAGTACATCGCTCGCGATCACGGGATTGACGCCATTCGGGCCCTTGGTGCCGGAGGAAACAGCGCTCATCGCCTGGCCGCCGACGGTAAGGACGACGGTGTCGCCGTTCTGAAGAGCGCTCACGCTGATCAGGTTGGCGGTGACGGTCACAGGCTCGCTGCTCTCGGACTCGGGCTCGGAATCAGGCTCGCTCTCGGGTTCAGACTCGGACTCGGGCTCGGACTCTTCCGCGGGCGCGGCGGGGACGATGCTCTCGCAGACGCAGCCCTGCGTGAACTCACGGGTTCCGTTGTAGTTGGTCAGCTGGCCGGTAACCGTAATGGTGTCGCCGACCGCGATGCCGGAAACATCCACGCCGGCCGCGCCGGACAGACGGTAGGCCTCGACAGGATAGTCAGTATAGCCGCCGACGACCATCCAGACGCTGATGTTGCCGAAGCTGGGGTTGAAGGCCGTCGCGATGGAGGTGACCGTACCGGTCAGGGTATAGGTCTCGTCCGTCGTTTCGCGGCTCTCCAGCGCGTAGAGGATCTGCAGGATCTCCAGAGGAGTCAGGGCAGACTCTTCGGATTCCTCGGATTCGGGCTCGCTTACGGGCTCGGATTCGGACTCGGGCTCACTCTCGGACTCCTCGCCGCCCTCATCGGAGGGAACGGCTACGAAGAACTGGCAGGGGAACTGACTCACGCCGACGTTCGCCGCGTTGCTGCCGGTGATGTAGCTGAGCGCGGAGGCGCTGATCGTGTTGAAGCTGTTGTAGGCGCCCAGGTAGCGGTCCTGGCCCGCGACGGTCGCCGTGAACACACCGGCGTCTTCATTGTAGACGAAGACAGCGGTGGGGGTTTCGGTCAGACGGATGCCCGCCTTGTTGGCCTGGTATTCCCAGATGTCGATGTAGGTCTGGGTGGTGCCGTTCATGAAGTAGAAGCGGTAGCCGCCGGTCACGGTCTCCATGTAAATATCAGCCGCGTCCTCGAAGTCCGGGGTGGTGGCCATGTAGTTGCCGCTCATGTTGCCGGCGAAGAAGAGCAGCTGGCCCAGGTTCGCCTGGTTCATACCGAACTTGTAGGCGGTAGTGCCGGGCACGGGCGTCACAGGCACGATCGTGACGGAGGGCTCATGGGACTCTTCGCTCTCGGGCTCACTCTCGGGCTCGGACTCGGATTCGGGCTCGCTCTCAGGCTCGCTCTCGGACTCCTCCGCAGGCATTTCCACGTAGAAGCGGGCGGGGAACTGAGTCACATCGAGGTTGCCCGCGTTGGTTCCGGTGATGTAGCTGATCGCGGAGGCGCTGATGGTGTTGTAGGTGCTGTAGGTGCCCATGTAATAGTCGCTGCCGGCACCGGTGAAGACGAAGACGCCGGCCTCGGAATTGTAGGTGTAGACCGCGCTGGGCGTATCGGTCAGGATGATCTTGGCCTTCTTGTTCGTGGCGTTCGTTTCGACGATCTCGATGTAGGTCGGGGTGGTGCCGTTCATGAAGTAGAACCGGTAGCCGCCGGTCACGCTCTCCATGTAGACGTCGACAGCCGTGTCGAAATCAGTCGTGGTGGTCAGGAAGTTGCCGCTGGTGCTGCCGTTGAAGAAGAGGAGCTGGTTCAGGTTGCCCTGATTCAGACCAAACTTGTAGGCGGTGGTGCCGGGCACGGGCGTCACGGCGACGATCTGGGTCGCGGGCTCCTCGCTCTCCTCGCTCTCGGGCTCAGACTCGGGCTCGGACTCGGATTCAGGCTCGCTCTCCGGCTCGCTCTCGGACTCCTCCGCAGGCATTGCCACGTAGAAGCGGGCGGGGAACTGGGTCACATCGAGGTTGCCCGCGTTCGTTCCGGTGATGTAGCTGATCGCGGAGGCGCTGATCGTGTTGAAGTTGTTGTAGGCGCCAAGGTAACGGTCCTGGCCCGCGACGTTCGCCGTGAACACGCCGGCTTCCTCATTGTAGACGAAGACAGCGCTGGGGGTTTCGGTCAGACGGATGCCGGCCTTGTTGGCCTGGTACTCATAGATATCGATGTAGGTCTGGGTGGTGCCGTTCATGAAGTAGAAACGGTAGCCGCCGGTCACGGCCTCCATGTAGATGTCAGCCGCGTCCTCGAAGTTCGGGGTGGTGGCCATGTAGTTGCCGCTCATGCTGCCGGTGAAGAACAGCAGCTGGCCCAGGTTCGCCTGGTTCATACCGAACTTGTAGGCGGTGGTGCCGGGCACGGGCCTCACAGGCACGATCGTGACGGAGGGCTCATGGGACTCTTCGCTCTCGGGCTCAGACTCGGGCTCGGACTCGGATTCAGGCTCGCTCTC
>JAZUHB010000052.1:0-4088 GCA_045641505.1 Bianqueaceae bacterium
AGAACGGCTGCGGCAAGACGACGCTGGTCAAGCACCTGAACGGCCTGCTGAAGCCCGACGCCGGCGAGGTGCTCTTCGACGGAGCAAGCATCGCCGCGGCTACCACCGCTGACCTCTCCGCGAAGATCTCCTTCTGCTTCCAGCATCCGGATCAGATGCTCTTCGAGGATTCCGTCGAGCAGGAGATCACCTTCTCGTCCCGCATGCACGGGGTCGAAATGACCCGCGCCGAGGTGGAGGCGCTGCTCGCGCAGTACGGGCTGGCGGACACGGCCGACATCTATCCCTGCAATCTGTCGATGGGCCAGAAGCACATGGTCACCATCCTTGCTTCCTCGGCGATGGATTCCGAGGTCTACATCTTCGACGAGCCGACCCTGGGCATGGACCGGGTCCTCAAGGACAAGCTGGCGGAGCGCATCCGCAGCCTGAAGGCCGCGGGGAAGACCGTCATCCTGATCAGCCACGAGCTGCCCTTCGTCTGCGAGCTGGCGGACCGGATCGTCATCATGAAGGAGGGCGTCGTCCTGGGCGCCGGCGCCATCGCGGAGCTCTTCGCGAACGAGCACCTCTTCGAGGAGACGCGCATCCCGCTGCCGGAGATCCGCGTCATCGCGAACCGCCTGAAGCTGCCCGGGCAGGTCCTGACCTCCGCCGGGCTGGCGGGCTGCCTCGTCGGAACGGAGGTGCGCGCATGAACAACTTCCGCTATCTGAATATCGATACGCTGATGCACCGGCTGAATCCGGCCGTCAAGATCCTCTGGTTTTTCCTGGCGGCCGTGCTGGTCGCCGTCTGCCAGGACTTCACGGTCGCCCTGTATATGCTGTTCTTCTTCGTCATTCTGTGGTTTGCGACGAAGCTGCAGAAGGAGGTCTTCGGGCTGTTCAAGTCCCTGGCCGTCTATCTCTTCATGATCCTGCTGGTCTGGGTGCTGATCCTGGTCTTCAAGAAGAACGGCACGCTGCCGCCCATCTTCGAGTGGAAGAGGCTCTGCCTCGAGTGGGCCGACCTCGGCCGCGGCTTCATGACCCTCATCCGCATCTTCCTCATGATCTCCACCTTCTATCTGCTGATCATGACGACGAATTTCTCCGAGATCATCGCGGGCCTGCACACTCTGCTGATCCCGTACAAGGTAGCCTTCTCGGTCGGGCTGGTGTTCCAGGCGATCCCGATCATGGTCTCCGAATACGAGACGGTGCTCGACGCGCAGCGCTCCCGCGGCCTCGAGATCGACAAGGGAAGCCTGTTCTCGAAGATCAAAAAGTACGGCGTCATCCTGCTGCCGCTGTTCATGCGGGTGCTCAGCAAGTCCCAGAACATGACCACGGCGATGTTCGTCTACCGGCTCGAGCTGAACGGCAAGCGCAATCCCTACAAGGAAAACAGCTTCACGAGGGCGGACCTCGTCTTCTCGCTGCTTTGGCTGCTGATTTTCGCCGGCTGCATCTTCGTCTTCATCAAGAAGCCCATCGTCCTTTGAGAACCGATACCGAAGCGCAAGCTTTGATATAAAAAATGTAGAGGAGAGAATGAAACATGAGCAATGAAGTAAACAACGAAAACCTCGAGCTCGAGTCTGCCGTCGTCGAAAACAGCAAGAAGAGCACGAAATCTCTGAAGGTCATCATCTACGGTGTCCTGTTCGGTGTCATCACCGGTGTCCTGTGGACTTATCTCAACCCGATCTACATCGTTCCCGGTCTTATCCAGCTCCGCCTCTTTGCGTTCATCCCGCCTGTGGTCGGCGTCATCTTCGGACCGGTCGCCGGCTTCTGCTCCGGTTATATCGGATCCATCGTCTGGGCGATCCTCTCCGGCTGCTTCTCTCCTGTCGACAGCCTGATCGGCTCCAGCATCTTCGTGGCGCTCACCGGCTTCGTTCCCGCCTTCCTGTTCTGCCGTAAGTCCACCCTGGCCGAGATCGCGGCCGAGAAGGGCCTGGTCTGGAAGCTGCTCATCGGTGTCATCATCGGCGCCTGCTTCGACATCTTCGGCTCCGCGCTCGTCTTCTGGGCGCTCGGCTGGTATACCTATCCCGAGGGCATGTTCTTTATCGCGGTCGGCGACTGCCCCGCCATGCTGCTTGCTCCGTTCATCTCCATCTTCCTGGCGCGGAAGCTGCAGAAGTTCTCCGCGACTCTGCCCCGATTCTAAGTCCAAACGAGAACAGGCGGTGGGTGCGAGCTCTCACCGCCTGCTCTTTCTGAAAATGAGGAATACAACATGCTGAAGCTTTATCATGAAATGACCTGGAAGCAGGTCGAAGCGGCCATCGCGAACGACGAGCTCTTCGTGCTGGTGGCCGGCGCCATCGAACAGCACGGGTATCATCTGCCCATGGCCGTCGATGAGCTGATCCCCTATGAAATCATCCGTCAGCGCATCGCGCCCTTCGTGGACTGCGTGCTGCTGCCTCCGTTCTACTACGGCTACCGTTCGCAGACGACCGTGGGCGGCGGCCCGGGCTTCTGCGGCACGCTCCGCATGAGCGCCGAGTCCGTGATCTACCCCATCCGTGACATCGTCCTCGAGCTGCTGCGCCACGGCGCGAAGAAGCTCCTGATCACCGACGGTCATCTGGAGAACAAGTACTTCATCGTCGAGGGCGTCGAGCGCGCCCGCCAGGAGTATCACGGCCCCAACCAGATCAAGGTCATGTATTCCGAATGGAACGATTATGTGAAGCCCGAGACGCTGGACAAGGTCTTCCACGGCAAATTCCCCGGCTTCGAGTACGAGCACGCGGCGGTCAACGAGACCTCGCTGATGCTGGCCCTCTGCCCGGACAAGGTCGTCTTCGACGAATACCCGGACGAGTACGCCGAGCGCTACATCAACTACTTCGTCTGGCCGGCCTCTCCTGATCTGGCCACGAGAAACGGCGCGCTTTCCAGCGCGAAGAACTCCTCCAAGGAAAACGGCGAGCTGATGCTCGCGGATATCCAGGAGGGCATGCTGCGCGACATCCAGATCGAGTTCGGCGGCGTGAAGACCGAGGGCTGAGCGATGAACATGGATTACCTGAATTCGATCCGCGCCAAGGACTGCGCGCTGCTGATCATCGACTGCCAGAACGATTTCCTGGCTGTGGGCGCCCCGCTGGAGAACCCCCGCGGCCGCGCGAAGCTCGGCAACATCGCCGCGGCCCGTGCCTGGGCGAAGGCGAACGGCGTGCCGGTCATCTACACGCAGGAGACCCATCGCCGCCAGAAGATGGACTTTGGCATGGAGACCCTCCGCGGCGACCCCGAGCACTGCCTGGAGGATTCCGAGGGCGTGAAAATCGTCTCCGAGCTGACGCCCGATCCCGAGGATTACGTGGTCGTGAAGCGCCGCTACAGCGGCTTCTACGAGACCGACATGGAGATCATCCTGAAGGGCCTCGGGAAGAGCGCGATCATCCTGACCGGCGTCGACACGAACGTCTGCGTGTACTCGACCGCGCTGGACGCGCAGTTCCGCGGCTACAAGGTCATCGCTTTGTCGGACTGCACCGCGGGGACGAGCGAGGAGATCCACCAGGCCTTCCTGCAGAATATCGATTATATCCTGGGCGAGGTGCTGACGCTGGATCAGCTGAAGGGGATCATCAAATAAAGTTTGACCGGATGAAGTGCATTTTCTTGTCAAGCTGCCGTCAGGCGGGGTCGGAGTTTTCCGGCCCCGCTTTTTGCGATGGGTGCGGATGGGGGAGGCGAGAGTCTGGGGTGCCGGCAGGCTGAGGTTCATGGTGCCGGGATGCCGGGCTGCGGCGCCCCGGCGCGCCGCCGGCAGGGGAATTTGCTGAGCGCGTTGATTTTTCTGTGTCGGCGCGCCGCCTTCGTCTCTTTTTTTTCGCACTTTTTTGGGAATTTACGACAAAAGCAGCAAAAAACGGAAACTTGACGTAAGGCGTCAAGGTACTATTTCGCACTTTCTGTCAAATCGGGCAAAAACACGAAATTTGACGTAAATTTTACCTGTCTCAACAGCTCGGGATGTTTCAGGGACAAGCCGGGTTCTGTCCCCGCTGCACCTTTGCCCAAAATGATGCATCAAATTTACGTCAAAAAAGCCAAAAACGGCAGATTTGACAGAAAATC
>JAZUHB010000053.1:0-14404 GCA_045641505.1 Bianqueaceae bacterium
GCCACCGGGACACATGCAGAAACTGTAGACACCCCGGCCGGAGGAGCTCCGCGCGGTCAGCTTGTAATCCGCGGGCGACAGGGCCGGGCAGCCCGCGTACTCGCGGTACTGGACGCCGTCCAGGAAGGACTGGGTGTGCTCCACCCGGACGCCCACCGCGAAGGGCTTGGGCTCCATCGGGACATTTTCATCCCTAAGCATCGCGAAGGTGTCGCGGGCGCTGTGGCCCACGGCGAGGAAGAGCGCCTCGCAGGGGACGGTCTCCTCCTGTCCGTCGCGCGAAAGCACCGCGCCCCGGAGCGCGCCGGCGGAATCCCGCACAAGGCCCGAGAGCTTCGTCTCGAAGAGGACCGTACCGCCGAGGCGGATGATCTCCTCCCGGATGCCCTTCACCACGGTGCGGAGCCGGTCGGTGCCCACGTGGGGCTTGTTATCGTAAAGGATCTCGCCGGGCGCGCCGGCCTTCACCATTTCCCGCAGCACGAAGCGGCCGTAGCCCTCCCGGTCCTTCACGCCGGTGGCGAGCTTGCCGTCGGAGAACGTTCCGGCGCCGCCTTCGCCGAACTGCACGTTGGACTCGGTGTCGAGGCGGCCGGTGAGATGGTAGCGCTCCACGTCGGCGACGCGCTCCTCCACGCGGCGGCCCCGCTCGATCACCAGGGGGCAGGCGCCGGCGCGGGCCAGGACCAGCGCGCAGAACATGCCGGCCGGGCCGAAGCCGACCACGAGCGGAAGCGTCTGCTTCGCATCCGCTCGCGTCTGCTTCGCAGCCGCTGGAGGTTGCTGCGCAACCTCTGCAAAACGCTGCGCGGCCTCCGGGATTTTCAGCTCCCCGGGTTCGGGCAGGAACTCCGCGTCGGAGCGGTTCCGGAGACGCTTACGGAGCGCCGTCTCCTCCTGCCCGGGGAGCGAGAGCTCCACCGTAAACAGATACGCGAAGGAATGGCCGCGGCGGGCGTCCAGCGAACGGCGGACGACGCGGTATTCCGGTGCCCGGGAAAGCCCGAGGCGCGCGGCGATCTCGCGCGAAAGCTTCGCCTCGACCGCCGTCATGTCCTCGGAAACCGAGAACGCGATCTTGATCTGAGAAAGACGGATCATGCGCCGCCTCCTTCCGTCAAATTTCGAAAACCTGTGTCGGCAGGCCGCGGTGCGTGAGGAAGAGCCCCTCGGGGACCGCGCCCAGCCGCTCTGCGACGACCTGCCGCACGGTCTTTTCCGCCTGCTCCGGCGTGTTGTTGTTCTGGCTCAGATGCCCCAGCAGATAGCGGCCCGAGGGCATGTACGCCCAGAGCGCGGCCAGGGTCTCGCCGCAGTCGTCGTTCGAGAGATGCCCCAGCGAGCCGCGGATGCGGCGCTGCAGCTCCACGGGATAGGGCCCGTGGCGGAGCATCCATTCGTCATAATTGCTCTCCACCACCGCGAGCCGCGCCAGCGAAAGCAGCCCGAGGATCTCCTCGGTCATCACGCCGGTGTCGGTGACCACCGCGGCGCTCGCGCCGTTTTCCTCGACGAGATAGCCCACGGGGTCATTCGCGTCGTGGCAGAGGGGAATCGGCGTGACCGTCATCCCGCCGAGGCGCACGCTCTCGTCGCAGCGGATGACCCGCGCGAGCTCGCCCGGCACCTTCTCCGCGAGGGGCCCCATGCCCTTCCAGCTGCCCTCGGTGGCATAGACCGGGACGCGGAATTTCTTCGCCCAGACCGCGATGCCCGCGATGTGGTCGCTGTGTTCGTGCGTGACGAAGATCGCCTCGGGCCGGTCGGGCGCGAGGCCCGCGGCCTCCATGTTCTCGCGGATATGCTTGCCGGAGAGGCCGGCATCGATCAGAAGCGCGGAGGAAGATCCCTCCACGTAATGGCAGTTTCCGTCACTGCCGCTGGCAATGGAACAGAAGCGCAAGGGCCTCCTCCTTTCCGGCGCGACCGCGCCTCCGCGGCGCGGTTCCGCGCCCTATCGCGCATGGATTCGCGTCATTATTCGTATTCGTCCCAGAAGCGGCGAAGCTCCCCGGGCAGACTCTCGTCCGTAATCTCCCGCGGATTCCAGTGCCCCGGGAAAAGCTCGCGGTAGCCCTCGCCGGAGAAGCGCCGGTCGATCAGGAGCACGACGCCGCGGTCCTGCTCGGTGCGGATCACGCGGCCGGCCGCCTGGAGCACCCGGCCCCAGCCCGGATAGACGTAGGCGTATTCGAAGCCCTCGCCGCGGCTCTCCTCCATGTGCTTCTGGATCAGATCCCGCTCGGGACCGATCTGCGGAAGCCCCACGGTCACGACGACCGCGCCGATGAGCCGGTCGCCCGCGAGGTCGATGCCCTCAGCGAAGAGGCCGCCCAGCACCGCAAATCCCAGGAAGGGCTCCGGCCGCTCGAAGGCGGCGAGATAGGCCGCGCGCGCCGCGTCATCCATCCCGCCGGACTGGGCCAGCACGGGGATATCACGGTATTTCGCGCGGAAGAGCTCCAGCACCTGCCGAAGATACGCGAAGGACGGGAAGAACACCAGGTAATGCCCCGGCTTTGCGCGGTAGACCTGCGAGATCAACGCGCAGACCGTCGCCAGGGTGTTCCCGCGCTGAGAGTAGCTCACGGCCAGCGGCGCGATCAGCACCTTCTCCCGCGAAGCGTCGAAGGGCGAGGGCAGCTGCACGATCCCGGTCTCGGGGCCGTCGAGCAGCGTCAGATAATAGGAAGCCGGCGAGAGCGTCGCCGAGAAGAAGACGGTCGAGCGCACCAGCTGGTAGGTCTCCCGCAGGAGCGGTGCCGGATCGATGCAGAAGAAGCGCAGCTCCACGTTGCCCTCGGTCTTGTGCACGTAGAACTCATAGGGGCCCCGGGGATTGTCCCAGACCCTCAGGAAGAAGAGCGTGGCAAAGAAAAGGTTCACCAGCTCCTCGGGGACGCCGCGGGGCGAGTCCTTGAACTCCTCCATGTAGGCGCCGGCGGCCGCGTCGAAGCGGTCGAGCGTGAAGTACCACTCCTCGCCCGGATCCGCGCCCCGCTCGTAGAGCTCGAACTCGTTCTGCTGCGCGGCGGCAAGCTCGTCGAAGAGCCGAAGCACCCGGTTGAGCGCCCGGTGCAGGATGGGCGCCAAAGCCGGCGAGGGGAAGAGCCGCTTGACCGCGGCGAAATCCCGGCGGCTAAGCGTCGCGGAAAACATCTCGCGGCCGCGCTCCACCAGGTTGTGCGCCTCGTCCACCAGCAATACATAGTTGTTTTTGGCCCTGAAAAAGCGTTTTAAGGCCACTGTCGGGTCGAAGGCGTAATTATAGTCGCAAATCACCAGATCGGCGAAATTCGAGATATCCAGGGACAGCTCGAAGGGGCAGACGCTGTACTTGCGGGAGAGCTCCTCGATCCGCGCCCGGTCGATCAGGTCCGGCCCGGCGAGCGCCTCGAAGAGGGCCTCGTTCACGCGGTCGAAATGGCCGCGGGCGTAGGGACAGGCGGCCGCGGAGCACTTCCGCTTCTCCAGGGGACAGATCTTGTCCTTCGCGTAGATCACGACGGTCTTGACCCGGAGCCCGCCCTCGCAAAGGAGCGCGAGGGCCGCGAGCGGCGCCTGCGCGGTCACGGTCTTCGCGGTGAGATAGAAGACCTTCTCCGCCTCGCCGCGCCCAAGCGACTTCACCGCCGGGAAGAGCGCGCTCATGGTTTTGCCGATGCCCGTGGGAGCCTCGAGGAACACCCGCTGCTTCGTGCGGATCGCGTCGCTCACGGTCTCGCACATTTCCTCCTGACCGGGACGGAACTCCGGGAAGGGAAACGCGAGCGCCTCCGCCGAGCGGTCCCTCGCCGCCTTCCATTCCTCCTCCCAGAGGGCGAAGCGGCTGTAGCCGCGGATGAGGCCGTCCCAGAACTCCGCGAGCTCGTCCAGGCTGTGCACCCGGTAAAAGCAGCGGACCTCCTCGGTCTCGGTCGAAACATAGCTCAGGCGGATCTGCACCCGGGACAGTTCCTTGTCGCGGGCGAGCATGTAGGCGTAGCACTCGGCCTGCGCCCAGTGCAGCGGAAACAGGTTTTCCTTCAGCGCGGAAAGCTCCATCGAGACGGACTTGATCTCGTCGACGGTCCAGATGGGCGAGACCTGCTCCGCGCCGGCCCCCGCCAGCACGCCGCTGCGGTGATCGTCGTCCAGCAGGCTCTGCTGCAGGTCCTCCTCCTCGCGGGGCGCGTTTGCCAGGTAGATGCCGTCGGCGCGGCCCTCGACGCAAAGGAGCATCGTTTCGGAAAGCGGCACCTCCGCCGAGAGAAGCACCTCGCGCTCGTAGCCGGGGCCCGCCTCCTTCTGGAGCTTGCGGTGGAGACGGCTGCCCTCCCAGGCCCGCTCGACGTTCAGGGCCGTGCCGGCGCCGCCGATATCCCCGCCGCGGAGGATGAACTCGACCAGCTCCCGGACCGCGATCTTCCTTGTCTCCATTCCACTCTCCATCATTTGCCGCAAATACTCAAACACGCAGAAGCTGTGGACTCCTGCGTGTTTTTCTGTTTCAGAATGACTTTACTTTCTTTCGATCCGGAGCGTGACGAGGGCCTCGCCCTGCTGCACGACGCCCGTCCCGAGGCCGCGGACCGTAATCTCGGTCTTGACCGTGCCTTCGTGGAGCGTCCGGCCGCTCAGGTCGACGCTGTAGCCGAGCTCGGGCTTCAGGGCCTCGATCCGGTCCTTCAGTCCGTAGAGGACCACCGGTTCGACCGAGACGACCGTGACCGTCCACTCCTCGCCGTATCCTTCGACACGGACGGACGCGGGATCGGGCTCGACCTCCGCGGTCACCTTTTTCTCGGTGCTGAGGGTCACGACCAGCTTGCGGGAGCCCTCCGCGAGGATCAGCCTGCCTTCGTAGAGCTCGTCGAGCAGCGCCTGCAGGTCATATTCCTTGGAATAATCGCCGACGACCTTGCTGAGGTCGATGGCGGGAAGCACGAGATCGGCCGCGGACTCCGCCACTGCCTTCGGGCCGTAGACGGTGAAGCTCGTCTCGCTGAGCCTGAGGTCGTCCCGGAAAACGTAGCCTTCGGGGGCCTCGCCCTTCCAGGAGCCCCTCACGTTCAGGGTGCGCACCGTGTAGACGGGCAGCGTGAGCCGGACCTTTTCGGCCGACGCGCGAAGCTCCTTCGCAAGCGCGATTTCCCTTCCGCCGCCGTCCACGTAGCGGAGCTTCACCTCCACGTCGAGGTCGTCGGACGCGCCGTCCAGGTCATATTCGGCCCGGGCCGCGGAAATGTTCGCCAGACGCGACGCGGGGCCGCGCAGCACGATCTTTTCTTCGGAAACGGAGATGCCGGGATCGTCCTTGCGGAACAGATGCCCGGGCGCGGTCTCGCCGGAGATCACCACCAGAACGGGGATCTCCTTCTCACCAATCTCCTCCAGACTGACGTCCAGATAGGAGCGGTTGGACAGGGTGACCAGCTCGAGCTGGTCGGCGTACTCTTCGCTGACCGAGTAGTGGATGTCCAGATGGCCGGCCTCGGCCTCGAACACGTCCACGTAGGCGCGGATCACGTCCTCCGCCTTCTTGCCGCTGATCTCCTTCAGTACGGAGATGCGGGCCCGGACGTAGACCGTGAGCGTGATGTCCTGCAGGTTCTCGCCGGCGGAGGTCATCTCGATGAAGTGCCCGTCCTCGTCATACTGCTCGAGGTTGCGGACCTCGAGCGGGATCCGGTAGGTCTCGTTGGTGACGGGATCCTCCGTGTTCACGAAGACGATCCAGAAGATGAGGGCCAGGCCGATCGCGATCAGCTTGTAGGGGATATTTTCGGTAAAAAGCCGCTTGAGGAATTCTTTGAATTTCATCTCACTGCTCCTTTCGGCGGAGGAGCTTGTCCACTACCGCGATCCGGTTCTTGACGGGGGCCGTGTCGCCCAGGAGCTCGCGGCGGATGAAATCGTCGCTGATGTTGCGGAAGATGTGGCCGTTGTGGGCCATGGACAGCTGGCCGGTCTCCTCGGAGACCACGAAGATCTTGCTGTCGGAGACCTCGGACAGGCCGATAGCCGCCCGGTGCCGGGTGCCCAGCTCCTTGCTGATGGACTGGTCCTTCGACAGGGGCAGATAGCAGGTGGCGGAATCGACGCGGCCCTGCCGGATGATCACCGCGCCGTCATGCAGCGGGGTGTTCTTCTCGAAGATGTTGATGAGGAGCTCGGCGCTGATCTTGCCGTCCACGGGGATGCCCGTCTGGACGAACTCGGTCAGCTCGTCGTTTTCCTCGATGGCGATCAGCGCGCCGGTGCGGGCGTCGCTCATCGCGCGCATCGCGCGAATCAGTTCCGCCGCGCTCTCCTCGGTGAAGACCTGCGTGGCCTCCGCCGGGAAAAGCTTCTTGATGAAGCCGGCCCGGCCGAGCCGCTCGAGGCCCCGCCGAAGCTCCGGCTGGAAGATGATGATCACCGCGAGGATACCCACGCTCAGGGTCTTCTCGACGATCCACATGGACATGTTCAGCTGCAGCACCCGCGCGAGCCCCCAGAACAGGATCAGCACACCGATGCCCTTGAGCAGCGTCCAGGCCTTGGTCCGGCGGACCCAGACCAGGATCTCGTAGATGATGATCGCGATGATCAGGATATCGAGGATATCAGAGAAGCGGAAGGCAGAGAAGGACCAGCGGATGGCCGACCAGGCCGCGCCGAATATGTTCACGAAAAATTCTTTCATGTTCCTTCTCCCCCTTTCTCTCTGTTTATGCTTGGTTCAGTCTCAGTCGAAGAAATCGCTGATGTTGTCGCCGGCTTTGTCGGCCGCCTTGCGGACGGCGGACTTGGTCTTCGCGGCCTCCTCGGTCACGCTCTGACCGAGCTCGATCACGTCGGACTCGAATTCATTCGCGGCGGTCTCCGCCTTTTCGGCCGCCTGCGCGGCGTCCTCGGTCAGCTCGGCGTCGGCCTTCTCAGCCGTCTTTTTGACCTTCGACGCGAGCGCCTTGAAGGGATTCTCCATCGCGGGCTTTTCCTTCGCGGGCTTCTCGGCCTTGGCCTTCTTCGCCGCCTTCTCATCGGCCTTCGCCGCGGCCTTCCGGATCTCCTCGGAGGCCTTCTCATCGACGACGATGGTGTCGCCGGTGAAATCGGTCGCGGGGGCCTCGGCGCCCTTCTTCGGCGCGGGCGCTTCCTTCACGTCGCTGTCGTCGAAGAAATCATCCTCCGGCGGCATCAGACCGCGCTTCTTCGCTTTCTTCTCTTCTCTCTGCTTGCTGCGGGCGAGGAGCTTGGCCTCCTCCTCCTGATAGGCGTTCGCCAACGGAGTCAGGCGGACCTGATAGAAGTATTCATCGTCCGAGAAGCTGATGCTGCGGACGTGCTTGTAATCCAGAGGAACATCCAGGAAACGGACGAGCATGGCCAGCGCCATGGCGAGCAGCGAATAGAAGAGGATGGCGATCACAGAGGCATCCAGCCCGAACTTCGCCTTGCAGACGAACAGCGCGATCATACCGGCGAGACCGGCGATGCCGATCGCCACGTAGTGCACGTAGCTGATGCGGAGCTTCATCAGCAGCCAGACCAGGAACGCGACGGCCATGAAGATCAGGCCGAGCAGCAGCACCTGGTAGTTCTCCAGGACGTTCTTCAGCACTTCCTTGACGACGTCCACCAGCATGCCGGGCAGATTGCCCAGGATATCGGTGATGCCGCCGCCGACAAGGGCCGAGCTCTCATACTGCAGGACCACGGGCGCGAACTCCCACAGCTGCCACAGGAAGACGCCCATGAGCAGGGCCACCAGCGTCATGGGGCCGCCGTAGATGCCCGCGAACAGGGGCACGAGCAGATAGATGCCCTTGCCCACGAAGATGGGCACGAGCAGCAGCAGGAACGCGTATTCAGGCGTGAAGCAGACGGTGACGATGAAGACGATCATCACGAAGATGCTCATCACCAGGCCGCCGAACAGGGACGCCTTGACCATCAGATAGCAGCCCAGCGCGAGCACGATGAAGGTGCCGAAGCGCATGGGAATCAGGGCCAGCACCAGCGCCAGACCCAGGTGGATGACGGTCTTCGCCAGCAGTCCCTCCGCCGGGCAGCACGCCATGGTGGTGATGCTCCGGATGGCCAGGAAGAACGCCGCGGCCTTCAGCAGATAGATCAGCACCGGGTTCAGCCGCTTGCCGATCACGTTGACGTACGCACGGACCTTGTTCAGGATACCGTCGAGCTTCTCTTTGGTATTGGAATTCATTGTTTCATCCTCGTTTTTCAGGTTTCCGGCTTACATCCGGGCGATCTCAGACACCAGATCCTCGTGTTCCATGATCCGTTTGCTGGCCTGTTCATACCGGTTGGACGCGATCACCGTGGCCACGACGCCCACGATCGCCCCCAGGACGATCATCAGGATGACGACCTTGATGACGAACCCCTGATAGTCGAAATGGAGCAGACCCTCTCCCTCGACGTAAAAGATTTTGAAGGCGTAGTAGATCCAGTACATGATGTAGAGGATGCCGAACACGATGAGGCACTTGATCCGCTGCAGCCCCACGTAATCGGCTTTGTAGTAACGGACGGCGAAACAGTCCTGCCGGAACTGGCTCTGAAGATAGACTTCATTGCGGACCATCTGCCGGATTTTTTCCTTTTTGATCATGGATCCTTCTCCCGTTCAGAATAGGTGATACAAATACACGCTACAGTATACCACCGGCCGGCGTGTTTTGCAAGCGAAAGACCGAGGCGGAAGGGTCGCGGGAAGGGATGCCGGACGGAATGCAGGAGAGGATGCAGGAGACGCCGGGTGAGGCCGGCTGGGCCGGGCCGGGGCGCGCGGGGCTTCCAAGGGAAGGAGGCCGCGGACGCCGGGTGAGGCCGGATAACAAGCGAAGGATCGGTTTTCAAAGGAAGGCCGTATGAAATCTCCTCCTGAAAAGTCCGGATAAGTGTTTCGGCCGCAAACCGGAACGAAAAAACTTATTTTTACGGCCCCGATAAGTGGAATCGAGGAAAACACGTCGGAAAACACGCAACAAAAACTAAAAAGTAAGTGGAATTGCCCTTTGAAAAAACTTTCCACTTATCTGCCCCAATAAATATAAGTGTTTTGGGCTATTCCGGCGGCATTTCCACCTA
Organism: Bianqueaceae bacterium; assembly: GCA_045641505.1. Taxonomy (GTDB): domain Bacteria; phylum Bacillota; class Clostridia; order Lachnospirales; family Bianqueaceae; genus JAZQNF01. The sequence goes on from JAZUHB010000053.1 coordinate 9,079, forward strand.
TTTGCGGCCCGGCGCCAGTTCCCCGGCCGCTTTTCCCCCCTCGGCGCACCGGCGCCGAGGCGCACAAGCCGAGGCGCACAAGCCGAGGTGCACAAGCCGAAAACGCGCCGGGCTCTCTCGGGCCCGGCGCGCAGCACGGAAATACTTTTTGGGGTTCGAGGACGCAAATCCTTACGCCTTCGCGGTTCCGCAGTTCGTGCAGAACTTGCCTTCGTTCTGGGTGCCGCAGGTGGGGCAGGTCCAGCCGGCCGCGGGCTTCTTGGTGCCGCAGTCAGGGCAGAAGTTGCTGTCGTTCACACGGCCGCAGGTGGGGCAGGTCCAGCTGCCGGCGGGCGCGGGCTTCGCGGTGCCGCAGGCGGGGCAGAAGTTGCCTTCGTTCACCTTGCCGCAGGTGGGGCAGGTCCAGCCGGCCGCAGCGGGGGCCGCGGGAGCCGCGGTGCCGCCCAGCAGGTCGGAGATGGTGCCGCCGACGCCGCCGGCCATCATGTTCACGCCCAGGATGCCGTTCACGGCGCCGTTCGCGTTGTTGGCCGCGTCGACCATGGCGTCGCCGAGGGAGCCCACCAGATGGGCGCCGGCGATGGCGGAGTTGGAGTACATCTGCGCTTCGGTGATCTTATCCTGCTGTTCCTTGGGAACGTCGACGGTGGTGATGGAAATCTTTCCGATGCTGATACCCTGCTCCTCGGTCCAGGAGGCGTTCAGGGCTTCCTTCATCACGGTCTCGAGCTCGGCGGTGTGCAGAGGCAGCTCGCTGGGACGGATCTGCAGCGCGGAGAGCTTGCCGACGCAGGGCTGCAGGGCGCTGATGAAATCAGCCTTCAGGGCAGCGTCCAGGTTGTCGGTCTCGCGGCGGAATTCCTTGCGGTTGCCGCAGCGCTTGGTGTAGAAGGTCATGGGATCCACGATCTTGTAGGTGAAGGTACCGGAGCAGCGCAGGGACACGTCGATGTCCAGGCCGATACGGGCATCCACCACGCGGAAGGGGATGGGGTTCGGGGTGCCGAACTTGTTGTCCAGCATATCCTTGATGTTGAAGTAGTAGACGCGCTGGTCCTTGCCGACCTCGCCGGCGTAGGCGAAGCGCTCGCCCAGCTCCTTGAAGATGGCGAGAAGGTTCTCGCCCAGCTTACCGGTGAAGATGCTGGGGGAGGAAGAAGAATCGTAGGTGAACTTGCCGGCTTCGGCGCAGAACTCCACGATTTTGCCCTGATCGGTGATGATCATGGCCTGGCCCTCGTTGACGACGATGCCGCTGCCGTTGGAGATCACGTTGTCGTTGCCTCTGTTGTTACCGGTGGCATTGCGCTTCTCGCCGCGGCACATAAGGACGTCGGCGGGCATCGCATCGCAGATGAAGTACTCCTTCCACTGATCAGCAAGAACGCTGTTCAGAGAAACAAGACCGGCGGAAATAAGACCCATAGTTGTTTCCTCTCTTTTTCATGAATATAGGTATTGCTTGCATGACAGTCACATGTTCGGCATGGGGATATTATACCATTTTCCCCGGCCGCGCACAAGGGCGGCCCCGTTTTTTTCACCGCGGAGCTCAGGTCCGCTTTCGCCGCGGCCTGCGCTCAGAAGGTCGGCAGCTCCTTGCGGTAGTGGCGGATCTGCTTCTCGATGGGCTCGGCGAACTTGCGGCGGCCGAGCATCCAGAAGAGCTCGCGCTCCGAGACCCACTTGTAGGCCTCGGTCTCGCCCTCCTGCAGCACCACCTTCTTCCGGTCGGTGTGGAAGGAATAGGTGAGCACCAGGCAGCCGTACTGGACCATGCTCGACACGAGCCGAAGCTCCTCCGGGACGGCCTGGATGCCGGTCTCCTCGAAGAGCTCGCGCGCGGCGCCCTCGGCCAGGGTCTCGCCCTGCCGGCAGGCCCCGCCGGGATTCTCCCATTTCAGCGGGCTGGCCTTCTTCGCCTTGGAGCGGAGCGTGACCAGGAAGCGGCCCTTTTCGTCGCGCACCCAGACGCAGACGACGGGGAAAAGCAGGCCGTCCGTCGCCGCCTCGCCGCGGCGGATGGTCGTTCCGGAGGGTTCGCCCTCCTCGGTGTACAGTTCGATGATCTCTTCGGTGATCTCTCCCATGTTGTTTCCGTTTCTTAGGTGGATTTTTTACAGCGTAAGGTCAGGGTCGGCGTTGAGCGAGAGGTCGGAGCACTCCCCGGTCTCGTAGCCGTAATAGGCCGCGCAGGCGATCATCGCGGCGTTGTCGGTGCAGAGGATGAAGCGGGGGACCGAGAACTCGATGCCTTCCGCCGCGCAGGCCTGCTCCAGCGATTCGCGCAGGGGCATGTTGGCCGAAACGCCGCCGGCCACCGCGACCTTCTTCTCGCCGAAGTCCCGGGCCGCCCGCAGGGTCTTCTCGGTCAGGACCTCCACGACCGCCTTCTGGAAGGAGGCCGCCACGTCCGCGGTCACGGGCTCGCGGCCCGCCATCTGCTCGCTGTTGAGGTAGTTCAGCACCGCGGATTTCAGACCGCTGAAGCTGAAATCGTAGCCCTCCTCGTCCAGGCAGGGACGGGGGAAGCGGATCGCGTCCGGATTGCCCTCCTCCGCGCATTTCTGGATCTGCGGGCCGCCCGGATAGCCGAGGCCCAGCGCCCGGGAGACCTTGTCGAAGGCCTCGCCCGCGGCGTCGTCCTTGGTCTTGCCGAGGATCGTGTAATGCTCGTAATCCTCCACGCGGATCAGGTGCGTATGACCGCCGGAGACCACCAGGCAGAGGAAGGGCGGCTCCCATTCCTTGTTGGTGATGTAGTTCGCGGCGATGTGTCCCTTGATGTGATGGACGCCCAGGAGGGGCTTGCCCAGGCTGTAGCTGAGGGCCTTCGCCTCGGCGAGACCCACGAGCAGCGCGCCCACGAGGCCGGGCCCGTAGGTCACGGCGATGGCGTCGATGCCGTCCCAGCCGAGGCCGGCCTGACGGAGTGCCTCCTCGATGCAGAAATCGATGTTCTCCAGATGCTTCCGGGACGCGATTTCGGGCACGACGCCGCCGTAGATCTGATGGTCCGGGATCTGGGACGAAATGACGTTGGAAAGGACCTCCCGGCCGTCGCGCACGACGGCTGCGGCGGTATCGTCGCAGGAGGATTCGATCCCGAGTATGGTGCGGTAACGCATGTATGTCTCCTTTGGGCCGGGGGCCGGAGCCCCGGGGTCCGGAACTTAATTGTCTTCCTGAACCGCCGTGCCGGGCGTTTCCGCCGGAGCGTCGGCATCCTCCGCCGGGACCTCCTCGTCCGAAAAACGGAGCGTGACGGTCTTGCGGTCCTTCCCGCAGAAGCTGTTGGGGAAGATGGCGGTCGCCTCGGACAGGTAGGCCTTCGGATTCGGCTCGGCCGGGCTGAAATGGGTGAGCCAGAGCTCGCCGACGCCCGCCTCCGCCGCCATCTCCGCGGCCTCCCGGAAGCTCATGTGCTTATGCTCCTTCGCCTTCTCCTGCTTTTCGGGCTCGCCGTACATGCCCTCGCAGATGAAAAGGTCGGAGCCGCGCACGCCCTCCACGATGGTCTTCTTCGGGCGGGAATCGGTGCAGTAGGAAAGCTTGAGACCCTTCCGCGCGGCGCCGAGGACCAGGTCCGGCGTGTAGACCGTCCCGTCCTCCGCCGTCACGGTCTCGCCGTGCTGCAGCGGATTCCAGTAGCAGAGCGGCACACCCGCCGCCCTGGCCCGCTCGGGGTCGAACTTCGGGAGCCGCGCCGCCTCCAGCGCGTAGCCGTAGCAGGGGACGCCGTGGTCCGCCGCGAACGCGGTCACGGAGAGCTCGCCCAGCTTCATCGGGACACCCAGGTCCTCGCGGCCGAGCTCGCGGTACTCGAGATCGAAGGGAAGCTCCGGCGCGATGAGCAGGAGCCCCTCGCAGATCCGTCTGAGGCCCCGGGGACCGATGAGCGTCACCGGCTCGGTGCGGCCGCAGTTGCCGATGCTCAGGAGCAGGCCCGGCAGACCGCTGATGTGGTCGCCGTGAAAATGAGTGAAAAGGATATGATCGACGTCCTTGAAGCTCCAGCCGAGTTCGCGCATCGTGATCTGCGTGCCCTCGCCGCAGTCGATCAGAAGTCCTTTCCCTTCGTAGCGGACCCACAGCGAGGTGAGCCAGCGATTGGGCAGCGGCACCATTCCGCCGGTGCCGAGCAGACAGACATCGAGCATTTTTCTCCTTTCCGCCGGGCCGACGGCTGCCGGGCCCGGGCATTTCACCATGTTTCTGTCAGTTTAACATAAAAAGCGTGTTTATTGCAATTCGTAATAATACAGCGTGGTGTAGCCGTCCAGCGAATAGCCGATGAGGGGACGGAACTGCCACCAGGACCAGGCGCAGTCGGAGAAGGAGTCCAGCAGATAGACCTGCCCGGCCTCCAGGGAAAGACTCCGCGCCACATAGGCCTGATGGAAATCGCCGTCGAGGATCACGTAGTAGCCCTCGCGCAGCTTCTGCAGGACGAGCGCCTGATCGGCGGCGCTGTTGCTGCCGGAGAGCGAAATGTGGTGCTGGACCAGCGTCACGCCCTTCGCGCGGGCCCACGCGACCGCGGACGCGCCGGTATAAAGGGTTTCGCCCGTATTCACATCCGGACGGAACCACTCGGTCACGTCGGCCTGGAAATACGCGGGATGACCGGAGCTCTGACGCGCCCAGGCGAGGAAGCTGTCCGGATCGTCCTCCTCGGGGTCCATGAGGCCCGACTCGACCAGAAGCTTCGCGATGGCGATGACGCGGCAGCCGCCGGTCCGCATGGACGCGTCGGCCGAGCCGCCCTGGCACCAAAGCTCCCAATAGCTGTGATAATGGGAGGCCGTCGTGGCCGTGCCCACCTCAGGAAACTGCCGCTGCAGGTTCGGGATCATGCTCGCGTGGATATTCTGCACGCCGGCAGACGGGATATGCGATTCGGTCATCGATTCTGCCTCCGATTCCTGACGGGACTCCTGCTGAGATTCCTGTTGGGATTCCTGGCGGGATTCCTGGTGAGATTCTTGGTGAGACTCTTGGCGGGACTCCTGCTGAGATTCTTGGCGGGACTCTTGGCGGGACTCCTGGTGGGACTCTTGGTGGGATTCCTGACGGGACTCCTGACGGGATTCTTGTCTGGATTCCTGACGGGATTCCTGTCGGGACTCTTGACGGGATTCCTGTCTGGACTCCTGTCGGGATTCTTGTCTGGACTCCTGTCTCGATTCTTGTCTGGATTCCTGACGGGATTCCTGACGGGATTCCTGTCTCGATTCTTGTCTGGACTCCTGACGGGACTCCTGCCGGGATTCCTGCCTCGACTCGTTTTTCGATTCCTCGGACGAGGTCTCCTCGCGTTCCTCGG
>JAZUHB010000054.1:0-28094 GCA_045641505.1 Bianqueaceae bacterium
GGCGATTGAAGGAATCGTCCAAAACCGTTTTGATTATAAAATATCCCTTGCTTTTTTTCAACAGTTTCGGTTCACAATTGGCCGTTTTCCGTCAAATTCCGACGAGAAACCGTCAGCGGAGACCGTCCGCGAATATTCTCGTCCGATGCCTCGGGGCAGTGGCTTTACCGGAAGCTCTCGGCCGGCGCCTCGCAGGCGGAATCCCGCCCTTACCGGAAGCTCTCGGCCAAAGCCTTGAAGGCGGGAAGCGAGCGCTCGACCGTTTCCTTCGAGACGCAGAACGCCAGCCGGAAGTAGCCGGGGCAGCCGAAGGTGGAGCCGGGCACGACGAGGATGTGATGCTCCTTCGCGCGGGCGCAGAACTCGCGGTCGTCCGGGATCGGGCACTTGGGGAACATGTAGAACGCGCCCTGCGGGGCGACCATCTCGAAGCCGAGGGCGGTCAGCTCCCGGCAGAGGATCTCGCGGTTCTCCTTGTAGACGGTCATGTCGGAGAGGGCGCCGGGGATGCGGCCGATCACGCGCTGGAACAGCGAGGGGGCGTTCACGAAGCCGAGGATGCGGTTCGCCACGGCGGCGGCCGCGATCGTATTCTCCGCGTCCTCGACCTCGTCGGGGATCAGCAGGTAGCCGATCCGCTCGCCGGGCAGAGAGAGGCTCTTCGAATAGGAATAGCCGACGAAGGTGTTGGGGTGGAACTTGGGCAGATGGGGGACGGTGCAGTCGCCGAAGACGATCTCGCGGTAGGGCTCGTCGGAGATCAGGTAGATGGCGTGGCCGTACTCCTTCTCCTTGCGGGCCAGGAGCTCGCCGAGCTTCGCGAGCGTTTCAGCGCCGTAGATCACGCCGCTGGGGTTGTTCGGGGTGTTGATGATGAGCGCGCGGGTGCGGGGGCTGAAGAGGCCCTCCGCGGCCTCGAGGTTCAGCGAGAAATCGCGGGTGTCCGCGGGCACGACGACGCGCGTGCCGCCGAAGTTCGAGACGTAGTTGTTGTACTCGCCGAAGTAGGGGGCGAAGAGCATGACCTCGTCGCCGGGCTCGAGGAGCATCTTGAGGGCGACGTTCAGCGCGCCGGCCGCGCCGACGGTCATGACGAGGTTGCGGGCGCCGTAGCGCGTGCCCTCGCGGCGGTTGATTTCGGCGGCCAGGGCCTCGCGCACGTCGGGGTAGCCCGCGTTCGACATGTAGCCGTGCAGCAGGAAATCGTCCTCGTTTTCGAGGATCGAGACGGCCGCCTCGCGCACCTCGGCGGGCGGCGGGGTGCAGGGGTTCCCCAGCGAGAAATCGTAGACGTTTTCCGCGCCGTACTTATCCGCCATCTTCTTGCCTTCTTCGAACATGGCCCGGATCACCGAGCCGCCGGCCACGAGCCGGGACATGGATTCTGAGATCATTTCGGACTCCTTTTTTCTTGCGTGAAAGGGCGCTCGGCCCCGATCAGAACACGGCTTCCTTTTCCGCGATGAGGACGCCGCGGGCGTGCACCCAGAGCACGTCGGATTCGGCGACGAACAGCGGCTCAGCCGAGGCGACGCTCTCGTTCGCGAGGATCTGCCAGCGGCCGGCGGGCACGCGGACCTCGCCGGGCGCGTCGGTGGCGTTCAGGATGACGGCGGTCTCGAAGAGGCCGACGCGGGCGCTCCAGGCGACCAGCCCGTCGTTCTCGGCCAGGGGACGGATCTCGTCGGGGATCCCCAGCGCGAAGAAGCGGCGCCGGATCGCGATCAGCCCGCGGTAGTATTCGACCAGCTCGCGGAAGCTGTCCGTGCGGGCCCAGTCGAGGCCGTTCACGGAGAGGGGCGAGCGGTAGCTGTTGCCGTCCGCGTATTTGGTGCGGCCGAACTCCTCGCCGCCCATCAGGAACGGCATGCCGCCGGAGAGGGGCACCGCGGCCGCCGCCAGCTTGTTGGCCGCGAGCCGGATCAGCTCCGGGCTGTCGAAGCCGCTGCCGTCGGTCGCGACGGTCGCGCTGATCTTGTCCCAGAGCGTGTAGTTGTCATGACAGGAGACGTACTGGACCAGCCGGAGCGGATCGCCTCCGCCCGCGGCCATCGCGAGCACGCCGCCGGCCTTCCCGGGAGCGCCCGCGATGAAGCCGGGGTCCTCGCGCCGGAAGGAGCTGCCGCGGAGCGCGTCGCGCCCCCGGTCGCTGAAATAGCCGATGCCGGGCTCCCAGAGCGCCGCGGAGGCCTGGTCTGCCGGCACCGCGCCGGGCCGCATCGAGGGATACTCCGCGTACCAGGGCTCGCCGTACATCAGGATGTTCTTCGCGCCGCCGATCCGGTTGAGGCCGCGGCGGATCTCGTTCACGGTCTCCACGTCCGTGAGCCCCATCAGGTCGAAGCGGAAGCCGTCGATGTGATACTCGGAGGCCCAGTAAAGCACCGAATCGAGGATGAAGCGGCGCACCATGACCCGCTCGGAGGCCAGCTCGCAGCCGCAGCCGCTGCCGTTCGCGAAGGGCTCTTCGCCCTCGCGGGTGCGGTGATAGTAATAGGGAATGATCTTCTGGAAGACGCTGTCGTAGCTGGCGTAGCTGTGGTTGTAGACCACGTCCATGACCAGCCCGATGCCCGCCCGGTGGAGGGCCAGCACCATCTGCTTGAACTCGCGGATGCGCGCGTCCCCGTGATAGGGGTCGGTGGCGTAGGCGCCGTCCGGCACGTTGTAGCCGACGGGGTCGTAGCCCCAGTTGTACTGCTCGCCGGGCGTCTCCTCGGAGACGGTGGCGAAATCGAAGACGGGCAAGAGCTGCACGTGCGTGATGCCCAGTTTTTTCAGGTAGGCGAGACCGGTGGGCAGGTCCTCCCGCCCGGGCACGTGGGTGTCCTCTTCCGCGAAGGCGAGGAACTTCCCGGGATGCGCGAAGCCGCCGGAGGGAAGGCCGGAGAAATCGCGCACGTGGGTCTCCCAGACGACCGCCTGGTCGGCGCGGCCGCTGTAGCAGTAGCTGTCCCGCTGCCAGCCCTCGGGGTCGGTCGCGGCGAGATCGGGCACCATGCTGCGGACGTTGTCGACGCCGCAGGCGCGGGCGTAGGGATCGGTCACCTCGGACGCGGTCCCGGCCACGGTCACGCGGTAGGTGTAGTAGACGCCCTTGCAGTCGCCCGGGACGCGGACGCTCCAGACGCCCTGTTCGCCCGGGGTCATGGGATAGGCGCCTAAGAAGCCGCCGTCCGCCGGGGCCTCCGCCGGACTTCCGACGGAATACAGGAGCAGCGCGACCTCCGAGGCCGCGGGCGTCCACAGGCGCCACTCGGTCTCCTGCGGGGTCCTGCGCGCGCCGAGCCAGCCCCGGTATCCGTAGCGCCGTTCGAACTGCGCGCTGTCATACAGATTCCGAAGCTCCGCCGGTGTCATCCCTGCGATTTCCGCCCAAAGTTCCATGCTGATTCTACCTTTCCGGTACCGAGATAAAAGACTTTTATCCTTGGATTATAGCACCGCGGAGAGAAAAAACGCAAGCGCCGCGAGGCCTCGAAATGCCCCGGAAATGCCCTTCCGCGAAAAAAACTCTTGCCTTTTCCCCGGTCTTGCGCTACTATAATAAAGCGCTTCCGGGCATGACCGGATCCAGGGGCATAGTTCAATGGTAGAACAGCGGTCTCCAAAACCGTCAATACGAGTTCGACTCTTGTTGCCCCTGTTTTTTTTTGCTTTTTTTCGAAAAACCACTTGCCAAATCCGCCAAAAAGCGGTAACATATTAATGTTTTAATTTTTAATTTATTATTTTCACCATCACACGAAATACAGAAAGGAAATTCCATGGAAGACACGAAAAGAGAGCTCGGAAAGAGAGCCGTCCACCTGTTCACCACCGCCGACCGTCTGCATCGCGCCGCCGCCGAAACTGCCATGCAGGAATGCGGCCTGCATCGCAGCCAGCTTCTGATCATGATGTATCTGGCAGGCTGCCAGACGCCCCCCACCCAGACCAATATCGCCCGCGCCTTCGAGGTCAGCTCCGCCGCGATCACCGTCACGCTGCAGAAAATGGAGCGCCACGGCCTCATCACCCGCGAGCAGCAGGAGGGCAACGCCCGCGCGAACCGTATCTGCCTCACTTCCGAGGGCGAAGCGCTGCTCTCCCGCTCCAAGGAGTATTATTCCTCCGTTGACGAATGCATGTGCCGCGACATCCCGGAGGAGGATCTGGAGACTCTGATCCGCATCCTCAGCAAGATCCAGGACAATCTGCGGAAAGAATATCCCGAAATCGACCGGCTGAACTTCCTTCGGGAAAAGAAAGGATGATCCGACCTTGAAAAAGTGGTTCAAGTACGTCAAGCCATATCTTCCCTATTTCATCATCGGCCCCATCTGCATGATCGTCGAGGTCATCGGTGAGGTCGTGATGCCCAAGCTCCTGGCGCTCATCATCAACAGCATGAACGTCGGCGAGCTCACGAACGAGCTGTCCATCCGCACGATGATCCAGATGATCGTCTGCGCGGTCCTGATGATGGCCGGCGGCGTCGGCGGCGCCTACTTCGGCGCGAAGGCCTCCGTCAATTTCGCGGCGGACCTCCGGGCCGACATGTACTCGAAGATCCAGTCCTACGCCTTCTCCGACATCGACAAATTCTCCACCGGCTCCCTCGTCACCCGTCTCACGAACGACGTCACCAAGGTGCAGAACTTCGTCAACATGCTGCTCCGCATGGCGCTCCGCTCGCCCGGCATGATGGTGGCGGCGCTCGTCATGGCCATCATGACGAAGCCCTCGCTCTCCATCATCTTCGCGGTGACGATGCCGATGCTGGCCCTCGCCATCATCTTCATCTCCAAGATCACCCTGCCCATGTTCACGAAGATGCAGGCCGCCGTCGACGACCTGAACTCCGACGTGCAGGAGAACATCACCAACGTCCGCGTGGTCAAGAGCTTCGTCCGCGAGGACTTCGAGATCGAGAAGTTCGGCCGCGCCAACAAGCGCGTGAAGGACACCAACTTCGACGCGATGAAGCTGCTCATCTACCTCTCCCCGGCGATGACCCTGTTCATGAACCTGACCGTGATGGCCGTCATCTACTTCGGCGGTCCCATCGTGCTCCGCGGCGAGATGCTCGTCGGCGACCTGTCCGCGTTCATCACCTACGTCACCCAGATCCTCTCCGGCCTGATGATGGTCTCCTTCCTCTTCATGACCGCCTCCCGCGCGATCGCCTCCGGGCGCCGCATCCAGGAGGTGCTCTGCGAGGAGGTCGAGCTGAACGACACGGACGCCGCCTTCCCCGAAAAGACCGTGAACAGCGGCTCCGTCGAGTTCCGCGACGTCTGCTTCCGCTACTACAAGAACAGCGAGGAGCAGGTGCTCGATCACATCGACCTTTCCATTCCGGACGGCGCGACCGTGGGCATCATCGGTTCCACCGGCTGCGGCAAATCCACGCTCGTCAGCATGATCCCCCGTCTCTACGACACGGACGCGGGCGAGGTGCTGGTGGACGGCGTGAACGTCCGCGATTACTCCCTCGTCAATCTCCGCGAGGGCGTCGGCATGGTGCTCCAGAAGAACACCCTGTTTTCCGGCAGCATCGCCGAGAACCTCCGCTGGGGCGACGAGAACGCCTCCGACGAGGAGGTCCGCAAGTTCGCCGACTACGCCCAGGCCGACAAGTTCGTCGCCTCCTTCCCCGAGGGCTACGAGACCCCGCTGACCCAGGGCGGCACCAACGTCTCCGGCGGTCAGAAGCAGCGTCTCTGCATCGCCCGGGCCCTGCTCAAGAAGCCGAAGATCCTGATCCTCGACGATTCCACCAGCGCGGTCGACACCGCCACCGAGGCGCAGATCCGCAAGGCCTTCCGCGAGGAGCTGCCCGGCGCCACCAAGATCATCATCGCGCAGCGCATCAGCTCCGTCCAGGAGGCGGACATGATCGTCGTCATGAACGACGGCGCCATCACCGGCGTCGGCACCCACGACGAGCTGCTCGCGAGCAACACGGAATACCGCGAGATCTACGAATCCCAGACCGGCATCACCGTTGGCGGGGAAGCTTCCGTCCCTGCCGGAAAGGAGGGCTGATCGATGGCGAGAACCTTATCTGAGCTGCAGAAGCAGTATTACAGCGGCGGCGCGGGCACCCGCAAGGGAATGATGCGCGGCCCCGGCGGCCCCCGGAGCATGTCCGGCGACAAGCCGAAAAACGCCGGCAAGACCATCGCCCGCATGTTCTCCTACCTGAACGGCCACTGGTTCCGCATGATCATGATCCTCGTGATCATGCTGCTGGAGACGGTCGCCTCGCTGGTCGCCTCCTACCTGATGGCGCCCATCATCAACCGCCTGACCCTGGCCGTCAAGCCCGACGCCGAAATCAGCTGGACCGAGCTCGAGCTCGCGGCCGACGGCGTCATCGAGCGCCTCACCGGGATCTTCAATTTCCGACCTGACAGCCCCGTCATGAGCTACATCCTGGCGGCGCTCGTCCTCCTTCTCGCGGTCTACATGGTCTCCATCCTCGGCTCCTATTTCCAGAGCCGGCTGATGGTCAACATCTCCCTCGACATCTCCGAGAAGATCCGCAACGAGCTCTTCGTCAAGCTCCAGCGGCTGCCCGTCCGCTTCTTCGACAACATCCCGACCGGCGAGGTCATGTCCCGCTTCACGAACGACGTGGACAACATCGACATGATGATCTCCAACTCGCTGGTCTCCCTGTTCAGCGGCGTCGTCACCCTGGCCGGCACCGTCTACTTCATGCTGGCGACCAACTGGGTCCTGGCCCTCATCACGATCCTCTTCACGCCCCTCTTCACCTTCGGCGGCATGGCCATCGCCAAGGCCAGCCGGAAGTACTACGCCCGCCAGCAGGCGGCGCTGGGCGCGGTGAACGGCTACATGGAAGAGACCGTCACCGGCCAGAAGGTCGTCAAGATCTTCAACCACGAGGACGAGTGCGTCGAGGAGTTCGGCCTGCTGAACGACGACATGCGCGAGACCCAGTTCTACGCCCAGTTCTGGGGCGGCGTGATGGGCCCGATCATGGGCAACACCTCGCAGATCTGCTACGCCGTCACGATCGGCGTCGGCGGCCTGATGATGGTCGCGGGCAAGCTTTCGCCCGGCGGCCTCACGCTCTTCGCGAACTACTCCCGCCGCTTCTCGATGCCCATCAACATGATTTCCACCCAGATGTCCACCGTCTTCGCCGCCCTCGCCGGCGCCGAGCGTGTCTTCGAGGTCATGGACACCACCCCCGAAGCCGCCGACGCGCCCGACGCGGACCCGATGCCCGACATGCAGGGCTACGTGATCATGAAGGACGTCACCTTCGGCTACGTGCCTGAGAAGACCGTGCTGCACCACATCGACCTCTACGCGAAGCCCGGCCAGAAGATCGCCTTCGTCGGCTCCACCGGCGCCGGCAAGACCACCGTCACGAACCTTCTGAACCGCTTCTACGACGTGGAGGACGGCGAGATCACGATCGACGGCGTGAACATCAAGGACATCGAGCGCGACGTCCTCCGCCGCAACATCGCGATGGTCCTGCAGGACACGCACCTGTTCACCGGCACCGTCCGCGAGAACATCCGCTACGGCCGCCTCGACGCGACCGACGACGAGGTCATCGCCGCCGCGAAGACCGCCTCGGCCCACAGCTTCATCATGCGCCTCGCCAACGGCTACGACACCGTGCTCGAGGGCGACGGCGCGAACCTCTCCCAGGGCCAGCGGCAGCTGCTCAACATCGCCCGCGCGGCGCTCTCGAAGGCGCCCATCCTGGTCCTCGACGAGGCCACGAGCTCGGTCGACACCCGCACCGAGCGCCACATCGAGAAGGGCATGGACCGCCTGATGAAGAACCGCACCACCTTCGTCATCGCCCACCGCCTCTCCACCGTCCGCAATTCCAACGCGATCATGGTGCTGGAGCACGGCGAGATCATCGAGCGCGGCACCCACGACGAGCTGCTCGCGATGAAGGGCCGCTACTACGAGCTGTACACCGGCCTGAAGGAGTTGGACTGAGGTCCGGGAAAGATTCGCAAAAAAGAAAGATGATGCTTCGTAAAGCATCAGCTTTTTGTTTCCGTTTTTATCATCATTCGGTGTCGGCCGGATAGCTGTACAGCTCGCCGCAGTCGAAGTAGCGCGCGGGGGCGCCGTCGAAGCGGCCGTCGAGGCGGTCGGCCAGGCGGGCCATCGAGAGGCGCTCGCTTCCGCAGTGGCCCAGCAGGATCAGCGCCTTGGGGAGGCCCATCTCGGCGGCCTCACGGATCGGTTCGCCGTTGTGCCATTCGCAGGTTTCGCCGCCGATGACCAGCTCGTCGCCGCTGTCGTAGAGGAAGTCCTCGTAGCCGCCCTGCTCGCCGACGTAGAGGCGGAGCTTCGTGACGGGGAGCGCCGGGTCGCCGATCAGGCGGGGATGGCGGATCTGCAGGCGTTCGCCGAGCGTGCGGAGCAGCTCGCCCGCGCGGACGGGCTCGGTCAGGACGAAGCCGCAGCGGCCGTCGAAGTCGCCGGTCCAGCCCATGCGCTCGATCAGGTCGAGCGAGACCTCGTCCGTCCCGCGGCGGTGCATCGAGTCGTGGTAGCGCCAGACGGCGATGCCGGTTTCCTCGAGCAGGCGGAGCTTGCGGCGGGTCAGGTCGTTGTCCATGCGCGTGTCGGAGCCGGTGAAGAAGGTGGGCTCGTGGGTGATCAGGAGATCCGCGCCCCATTCCTTCGCGGCGGCGAGGACCCGGGGCGTGGCGGCGAAGCAGGTGCCGAGACGCCGGACCTCGCGGTCGGGCTCGCCGAATTTCAGCGTGTCGACGGTGCCGGGGTGCTCGCGCAGATAGTCCGCGCCGACGACGCGGGTCATGATTTCGGTGACGGTCATTTCGTTTCCTCGTTCTTTCGGAGCGCCATCAGGGTGTTCATGATCCGGCTGACGTCGCGGGGGTCGGGCAGGTAGAAGCGGCGCATGACCTCGTCCCGGTAGAGGACGACGCTGCCGTCCATGTAGTCGGCGCTGAGGCCGGGCAGCGATTTGACCGGGACCTCGAGGCTTTCCTCGGCGTCCTCGTAGCGGAGCTTTTCGCGGTCGAGCGTGAGCGTGCCCTCGCAGCGGGGCACGAAGGGAGTGTCCTCGGTCAGCAGCTTCATGGCCTTGCGGACCGGGTAGACGAGGCGGAAGTCCGGGTCCATGACGCGGCGCTCCTCCAGCTCCTTCTGGAAGCGGCTCCAGGCGGAGAGGTCGGCGGGCAGCGCGGGCTCGGTGTCGGGCTCGAAGAGCATGCGGCGGGAGAGCTTCGCGCCGGCGCCGCAGGCCGTGCAGAAGACGCGGCTGTCGGCATCCGCGATGCTGTATTCGGCGCCGCAGACGGGGCAGGCGTAGAGCAGGCGGGAGATCTGCTTCATGTAGGGAGCGCGGCGCGGGCCGTAGCCGCGGCGGTCGGCGAGACCGTTGCGCAGTTCCTCGGAGGCGTCGTAGGCGAGCGCGGCGTCGATCTTCGCCTCAAGCTCCGGGATGCTGAGCGCGGCGGCTTCCTCGGCCGTGACGATCAGCTTCAGCTCGCCGCCGATCCGGCCGCAGTGGATGCCGTTGTAATCGTAGGGCGGCTTCACGAAGTAGGTGCCGTGGGCGATGAAGCCGACCACGGGGACCCGGAGCTTCTTCACGAGCTTCGCGCAGGAGGGGTCGATCGGGCCCGGCAGGCCGTCCATCGAGACCCGTCCCTCGGGCATGAAGGCCAGGACGTGGCCGTCCTTCACGGTCTGCAGCATCTCGCGGACCGCGTTGAGGTCCGGCACGAACTGCTTCTTGGGAATCACGTTCATCATCCGGAAGAGCCGTCCCTGCGCGCCCTTGCAGACCTGCTGGGCGCCGGCCACGATGCGGCCGTAGCGGGGGTAGAGCGCAGCCAGAAGCGGCGCCGCGTCGAGCTCGGACGGATGAGCGCTCAGCACGACGAAGGGATCCTTGCCGTGCTTCAGCTTCTTTACGGCCTCATCGGCCTTGATGCGATAGCCCAGCACTACCCTCAGCGCGATCTTGATGACGATCGCGACGAAAAAGTAGGTGAACTTCTTTTCGCGTTTCATTGTTTCAACCTCTTTTCGGAAGAGTTAGGGGAAGATGGAGGCAATTTTGCTCAGGCTGCCCAGAATTTTTGAAATCTGTTGGAAAATCGGCTCGAAATCCACGTTTGCAATCGCGTTGACTTTCTCCTTCAGCGCATCGAAATCGATGGTGCTGACCTGTCCGATAATCTCGTTGATCCGATCCGCGTCGATCTGTTCGACCGAGTCGACCAGGCCGCGGACCTTCTCGAAGTCGACGGATTCGACCATCGCGGCCACCTCGTTTGCCTTGGAGGCGATCCGGTTGCAGTACGCGACGGCGGCCTGTACCTTGGGCACGATGATGATGGCGGCCGCGGCGAGCAGGCCGACGATCACGATCGCGATGATCCAGTTCTTGGCGGTGCGCACCTTTTCGCGACGCTCGATTTTTCCGAGCCGGTAGGAGATGCTCTCCAGCAATTCGCGGTCGCTGAGGACCTGAGTGTTCATTTCAGCCATGCGGTTCTCCTTTTTGGCTTTATTTTCTTCATTATAGCACAGGATGGTTGAAAAAATCACCGACTGCGAATAAAATAAGGAAAAATGTGAATCGTTTTCCGAGTTCGGCCAAGGGGGCGTTCTGTCCCTTCACCACGTTCCCGGCCGAGGGCAGGTTCTGTCCCTTCACCACGTTTTCTGCCGCCGCGCGCCTTCGTCCGCGGACCCGCGCCGGCGCTGAAATAGCAACGA
Organism: Bianqueaceae bacterium; assembly: GCA_045641505.1. GTDB lineage: Bacteria > Bacillota > Clostridia > Lachnospirales > Bianqueaceae > JAZQNF01. The sequence continues at coordinate 10,750 of JAZUHB010000054.1, forward strand.
GAAACACAACGTATCGAGAAACACGGAGGTAACAAAATGCGTAATTTCCTGCTGGCAAGCTGCCCCATCGCAATCTGGATCATCACGGCGATCGAGCTCGCGCTGCTCATCGTGATGTTCGCCCGCTACAAGAAGACCGGCAAGCCGATCCTGCTTTGCATGGCGCTGATCACGACCGGTCTGTTCGTGGATGCCCTCGGCATCAGCCTGGGCTCCGTCCTCAGCGGTCCCACTCTGGTCGCCGTCAGCCGCGTCCGCTTCATCGCCCACGGCCTGCTGATCCCCCTGCTGTTCCCCATCTGCGCCTACGCGCTGAATTTCAATAAGAAGTGGCGCGTCGCCGTCTGGATCTTCACCGCGCTCCTGATGGTCGCCGGCCTCGCGGAGGCCCTCGCCACCAAGCTGCAGATGTCCACTATCGCCGGCGTGACCCGCTTCATGGCCTCGCCCGAGACGCCCGGCTGGGCCACCGCCATCAGCAACGTCCTGAGCTTCGGCACCGTGATCCCGCTGATGATCGCGGGCATCATCGTCTGGATCAAGCAGAAGACCCCGGCGCTCTTCCTGTCCGGCTTCTTCATGTTCGCGTTCTCCGCCCTCGGCCCCGCCACCGGCAACACCGACCTGATCTTCTACATCAGCATGTTCGGCGAGGTCCTGATGGTCTTCTTCCTGTACCTGTACGGCAAGAAGAAGGTCAAGGGCTGAGCGGCGCAAAAGCTTCGCCGGCCGCGGCGAATCGCGGCGCGGGACCGTTTTTGAAAACAGAAAGGCCGTCGGGATTTCGCTCCCGACGGCCTTGTTTTGTGCTTGAACGGGTCGGCCGCGTCACTTCACCAGATCGTCGAACAGCCGGATGTTCTCCTTCGCCAGCGGCAGCTCGCCGGCTTGCTCCTTCTTGATGATCTCCACGATGCGGTCGTTGATCGGCGTCGCGATGCCGCACTTGCGGCCCCACTCGCAGACGACGCCGTTGATCGCGTCCACCTCGCAGGGCTTGCCCTTTTTGAGGTCCTGCTCCATCGAGGGCTCCAGCAGACGGTGCTTCTTCATCGCGATCGGCAGCAGGAACTCGGCGAAGCCGCGCTTCAGCGCGTTTTTGTAGTAGAAAAGCTTGGTGATGTCCTTGCCCTGCACGGGGGCGAAGACGGCGCCGGCGGCGTGGCCGACGTCGATGCACTCCTTCATGCAACGGACGGCGACCTTCTTGGCCGCGGGTGTCTCGCTCACGTCGCCGAAGAGGCCGCCCATCACGGTGCCGAGGCCGGAGAAGGTGGCGTTGATGAGGAGCTTGGACCAGCGGCAGCCCAGCAGGTTATCCTCGATGACGACGGGACACATCTTTTCGAGCAGCCCCTTGACCGTCTCCATCTGCCCGTCGGTGATGCCCTCCATGCGGCCCATGTGGAAGGAAAGGCTGTCGGGCTCGCTGGTGAGGGTGCTCTCGCCGGGGGCGGACAGGGTCGCGCCCCACTCGACGACGCAGCCGATGGTGTGGTCGCTGCCGATGATCTCGGCGATGCCGGGCTCGGGGATGCCGTTCTGCAGCGTGACGATCACGCCCTTTTCCGCCAGCATCGGCTGCAGGAAGCGGACCACCTCCGGGTTCAGCAGCTGCTTGGTCATCAGGAAGATCACGTCATAGGGGCCCTGCATCTCGTCGGGGAAGAGCGCCTTGACGGGGACCGTGAAATCGACCGTGCCGGTGACGTGGGCGCCGTTTTGCTTCAGCGCCTCGGTGTGGGCCTTGTTGCGGTTGACCAGCTCCACATCGACGCCGTTTTTGGTCATGTACGCGCCGAGGATGGTCCCGAGGGAGCCGGCGCCGTAGATTGCGGTTTTCATGGGGAAAAATCTCCTTTATGTGAATTTTGCGTTACTCAGCGTTTTTCGGATTCCGGCAGGCAGTGCATGTTGACGCTGCCGAGCACGCGGAAGCCCTCGGCGCGGCCCTTGAAGGAGCGCAGGCCGAAGTCGACCGAGCGCAGCCGGATGTAGAGGGAGAAGAGGCGCGAGTCGTCGCTGCCCTCGGGGACCTGGCTGGGGAAGCACTTGGTCACGCAGTAGAGCTGCTGCTCGACGTAGCCCTTCGTCCGGACGAAGCGGTTGGGCTTCGCGGTCATGTAGAAGGCGAGCGCCTTGACCGGCGCGGGCACGGTGCCGTGGCCCTTCATGATGCCGGGGTTCGACGCGAAGCAGGCCACGCGGCGGCAGGCCTCGCCCACGTTCAGGTGGTCGACGTGGCACTCGCAGTTCGGGTCGGGGTCGACCGAGAAGATCACGTCCGGCCGGAAGTCGCCGACCGTGCGGGCGATGCCGTCGATCAGCTCGGACTGCTCGTAGAAGCCGCCGTCGCAGAGGTCGAGGAAGCGGACGTCCTTCACGCCCAGGTGCGCGGCGGAGTCGATCGCCTCGTTCCGGCGGACCTCCGCCAGCTCGTCGGGCGTGAGCTCCGGCGCGTAGGCGCTGCCGTAGCGGCCGTCGAGACAGATCAGGAAGCAGACCTCCTTGCCCTCGGCGGCGAAGCGGGCGGCGGTGGCGCCGCAGCCGATCTCGAGATCGTCCGGGTGCGGACCCACGAATAGACAGCGCTCGAACTTTTCGAGCTTCGGCAGCGGGGCGGCCAGCTTGATGGCCAGATTGGTGATGCCCATGGTGAGCCTCCTGTGTGGTGTGTTTGTGTGCTTGCGTGTGCGGGCGGCGGAAGCGCGGCGCCCGGCGTTTTCTTCATTGTATTTTTGGCGCGGAGGTTTGTCAAGAAAGGAAGAGGAGGGACGTGCGCGGGAAATTGCTTTGACCTCATTTTTGCTGCCGGGTCTGACTGCCCTTGCGGACAAGTGCCCCGCGCATTCAGCAGCGGTTCCATTGAAAAAAGACCCGACTCGAGCTCCCGGGTTGGGTCTTTTGCTGCGGCATCGAATTCGGCAAAGGCCGGTTTCATTTATAGTACTTATCTGCCAGCTTCAGCGAGATCGCCTCGCTTGCCGGGATGTACCACTCCGCTTTCCTGCTGATATAGTCCCGAAGCGTTTCCTCCTTGACCATTGATTTGCTGACGATCTCTGAGACCAGCATTTCCTGAAGACGAAGCGTTTCGTTGAGCTCCTGCTTGATGCCTTCGGTCATATCAAAAGCCCCAGCAGACACATCATGGAACATGAGCGTCGCCGACTCTCCGATCAGGCGTTTGGCGCCGGAAAGCCAGACCCATAAAGCCATGCTCATGCCCGAGCCGATGCAAATCGTGTGAACCGGGGTTTTGCTCCGCTTGATTACATCGACCAGGGCCAGGCCGTCATAGACGCTCCCGCCGTACGAATTGATGAAAAGCCGGATCGGTTTGCGCTCCCAGTCCTTGTAGACCTCTTCCTTGTCATCGTCATCTAAGTTGATTTCGAATATTTCCTGGATGATGCCCGCGACCGTGCCTTGTGATATGCGGTCGCTGAGCAACAGGTCTCGTTTGCGGTGCTCCGGCTGTTTTTCTTTACTCATTTCATTTTCCTCTTTTCTCTTTATGGCGCTGCCATTTTGTTTGATTTTAAGGTACTCCGGAACGTGTCCTATATTGCGGACTTGGCTTGCCCGGATCGCCGAAGGAAGACCGGTCATTTTTCCGGCCTCGCCGGGCATGAAAAAGCCGGCTCAGATTCCGAACCGGATTTGCTGTGTTTTTTGCGATGGATTCAGCCAATGCCAATGCCGTTGGGCGAAAATTGCTACAGTATTTGGCTTTTTTGAAAATACTGTAGCAGGAACTCAAACACTCTTGATGAAAAATACTACAGTATTCGCATTTTTTGAGTTTTCTGTAGCACTGCTTCGAACGCGGAGCGTGTCACCGAACACGATTCACGGTGCTTTTCGGCCGGAGATCGCCGTGTTCGCGATGATAAGCCGCCTTGGCCTGCTACAGTATTCGCGATTTTCGTGATTACTGTAGTATTTTTCCGGCTGGCGTCCCAAGGGCCTACTACAGTATTTTCGATTTTTGAGATTACTGTAGCAAATTTTGCCACAGCCGGCGGAGCGACTGCTACAGTATTTTCGTTTTTTCAAATTACTGTAGCATTTCGCGGCCGCGGCGCCGGTCATCCGCTTTCGCCGCCGCGAACTCCCGACCGCCCGCGTAACCCGCCGCCGCGTCGCCGTCCACTGCAGGCTCCGCGCCGGCCATCCCCTCTCCCTTGCGCGCCGTCGCCATCCGTGGTATAGTGAAAAAGCGTCCCCGGGTGCCACGGGCACCCCGGACGCCCCAAGCGTCGCGGACGCCACGGGTGCCTCAAGCGCCCCCGGGCGCCTTAGGCGCCCGACCCTCACGCAAAAGAAAGGAGCCCCCATGTCGAAAGAGAAAACGGCCGCCGGCGGTCTGAAACTGAACCTGCCCCGCACCTTCCTCATCGGATTTGCCTTCTTCGGAATCTGCCTGCTGTGGCAGGTGTACGATTCCTGGTGCCCCACCTTCCTGACCGATATCTTCGCGAAGACCTGGTACGGAATGAACTCCGCCGAGCTCAAGGTGAGCGGCGATTCGGAGAAGATCCTGAACGTCCAGTGGCTGGTCGGCATCATCATGGCCTGCGATAACCTGGCCGCGCTGATCCTGCTGCCCATCTTCGGAAGCCTGTCCGACCGGACGAAGACGCCCATCGGCAAGCGCATGCCCTACATCCTGACCGGCACCATGGTCGCCGCCATCGCCTTCCCGTTCGTGCCCCTGTTCTTCCATCAGGGCAAGGTCGTCGGCATGGTGGTCACGATGGCCATCGTCCTCATCTTCATGATGATGTACCGCAATCCCGCCGTCGCGCTGATGCCAGACATCACGCCGAAGCCCCTGCGCGCCCGGGCCAACGGCATCATCAACATCATGGGCTACTTCGGCGGCGCCTTCGCCACGGTCCTCGGCATCTTCTGCGTGCTGAGCGACTACATCAAGAGCGACGAGCGCAGCCTGTGGACCATCGAGATCCCGTTCCTGATCGCCTCCGTGCTGATGGTGATCTCCGCCTTCGTCCTCTTCTTCACCGTGAAGGAGAACAAGCTGGCGGAGGAGCTCAAGGACGAGATGGCCGAGGGCGAGCGCCAGGCCGCCGTCGCCGACGCGATCGAGGAGGACGCGCCCCTCACCCGCGCCAACAAGGCGATGCTCTGGGGCATCCTGGCCGCCGAGTTCCTGTGGTTCATGGCGGACAACGCGATCGGCACCTACATCGGCAACTACGTCATCTACTATCTGAACTCCGCGTCCAGCGGCACGATGATCCTCACCATCGTCGGCGGCGTCGCCTCCGTGGCGGGCTTCGCGGTGGCCGGCGGGATCGCCGACAGGATCGGCCGCAAGTGGACCGTCACGATCGGCCTCGCGATCACCGTCGCCGCGGCCGCCGTCATGTGCTTCGTGGCGCCCACCGGCGTGCTGAACGACAAGGGCGACTTCGCGATGCCCGTGCTGCTCTACGTCATCTGGCTGGCCAAGGGCTTTGGCATGGCGCTGGTCCACAACTGCTCCTTCCCGATGGTGGTCGAGCTCAGCTCCTCCAAGACGATCGGAAAGTTCACCGGCTTCTACTACGCCGCGAGCATGTCCGCCCAGACCATCACGCCCGTGCTGCTCGGCTTCATCTTCAAGATCACGATGAAGTGGAGCGCGCTGCCCCTGTACTCCACCCTGATGTACGCGGTCGCCTGCGCGGTGTTCGTGATCTTCGTCAAGAACATCAAGGCGAATAAAGTTGACAACGCCAAGGGTCTCGAAGCCCTGGGCGATGATTAAAAAAGGAGAAACAAAAAGTGAAACTGATCATTCAGGAAAGCTATGACAAGATGGCCGAGTGGGCCGCGCGTCATATCATGGAGGCCATCAACGCACACAAGGAGGAGCGTCCCTTCGTTCTGGGCCTGCCCACCGGTTCCTCGCCCATCGGCGTCTACAAGAAGCTGATCGAGTTCAACCGCGCCGGTCTCGTCACCTTCAAGAACGTGGTGACCTTCAACATGGATGAGTACGTGGGCCTGCCCCGCGAGCACGACCAGAGCTACTGGTACTTCATGCACGACAATTTCTTCGATCACATCGACATCCCCGCGGAGAACGTCAACATCCTCAACGGCATGGCCGAGGATCTCGAGGCGGAGTGCGCCCGCTATGAGGCGAAGATCGCTTCCTACGGCGGCATCGACCTCTTCCTGGGCGGCAGCGGCGTCGACGGCCACATCGCCTTCAACGAGCCCTTCACCTCCCTGAGCTCCCGCACCGGCGTCCGCGTCCTGACCGAGGACACCAAGATCGTCAACTCCCGCTTCTTCGGCAACGACCCCTCCAAGGTGCCCGTGAGCGCCCTTTCCGTCGGCGTCGGCACCGTCTGCGACTCCCGCGAGGTGCTGCTGGTCATCAACGGCCACAACAAGGCCCGCGCGCTGGCCGCCTGCGTCGAGGGCGGCGTGAGCCACGCCTGGACCATCTCCGCGCTGCAGCTGCATCCCAACGCGATCATCGCCTGCGACGAGGCCGCCTGCGGCGAGCTGAAGGTCGACACCTACAAGTATTTCCTGGATGTCTACAAGAACGAGAGACTGTAAGGGAAGCGAGCGGAAGTGAGCTTTAGGACATAACATGTTGAAAAACCGCTGCAAACCCGGTATTTATGCGGGTTGCAGCGGTTTATTTTTTTCAGACAAGATTGACGTCGGACAAAACGTGTCGGCAGGAGTCTTGGAAAGCCGCATAAATTCTAAAGAATTTGCGGTCAATTCGGGGGTTCTGCCACGTTTTTTGGGAAAAAGCCGATTTGCGTGGTAGGTCGGTTTAATAATGCTGTGTCGCCTACCACGTTATTTTCAAAAATGCAGATTTGCGTGGTAGGTCGTAAGGCATGCGCTTGGTCGCTTGCCACGTTTTTGGGGAAAAATCCGATTTGCGTGGTAGGTCGGCAAAAAAACTGCTGCGTAACCTACCACGTTATTTCCAAAAACGTAGATTTGCGTGGTATGCCGGCAAAAAAACTGCTGCGTAACCTACCACGTTATTTTCAAAAAAGCCGATTTGCGTGGTATGCCGGCAAAAAACTGCTGCGTAACCTACCACGCTATTTTCAAAAACATTGATTTGCGTGGTATTTCGGCAAAAACCCCTTTGCAACCTATCATGTTTTTACCTATAGTGAGCAAAATAAAACCCCGTCCTCTTTGGATGGGGTTTTTGTGTACGGAAGCCGCGCCCTGTACGGAAGCCGCGGAAGCCGCGGAAGCCGCACGAGGTGCGGCTGTGCGCTTCTCGCGGCGGCTTATTTGCCGGCTTATTCGGCCGCGTTCTCCGCGATGTTCGCGGCGCGCTTTTCGGCCAGGACGGTCTCGATCTCGGGGAGCTTCTTCTCGAGGCGGGTCTGGATCCGGGCGCCGATTGCCACCAGCACGAGGAGCGCCAGCGGAATCAGGCTGTACAGGCAGCGGATGGTGAAGATCGCGCTGTCAGGCTGCTCCATCGCGACGCCGCCGACGGACTCGACGAAGCCGCTGGCCTTCAGCAGGATACCCACCAGGAAGGGGCCGACGCCCTGGCCCAGCTGGGAGAAGATGCTGGAGCCGATGGCGTAGGTCGTCGCCTCCTGACGGGGCAGGCCCTTGAACTCGGTGTAATCGAAGATGTTCACCATCAGGACGTTGCCGAGGTAGGAGATGGGCAGCATCACCAGCGCGGTGAGGGCCGTGCCCGCGAACAGCATCGGCACGCTCTTGCCGGCGAAGAAGTTGATCACGTAGCCGCCGAGCGCCAGCAGCGCGGAGTAGAAGACGATCTTCGCGGCGCCGAGCTTCTTCATCAGCCAGGGCAGCACGAAGAGGAGCGGCATCAGGATGTAGGAGAAGATGGAGATGATGCCCATCATGTCCTGGCTGCCGACGATGTAGTCGAAGTAGTAGGCGGTCGCGCCGAGGTTCTGGACCACGTTGAAGGCGAAGATCATCAGGCCGTAGGCCCAGACGTAGGGGTTCTCGCGGAGCATCGCGAAGATGTCGCTGAGCTTCAGCTTGAGGCGGGAGGCGCCGGCGTCGATCTCGGGGTTCTCCTTCACGAAGATCACGCGGAAGATCGCGATCACGGTCAGCGGGATCATGTAGATCAGGATGATCTTCTTCCACATCTCGGGGGTCAGGGAGGCGGCGGTGCCGTCGCCGAACTTCGCGATCAGCTTGGGGAAGGTCATGGTGATGACCGCGGCACCCATGGTGGTCACGAAGCCGCCGAAGGCGGAGACCTTACCGATCAGGTTCTTGTTGTTGTCGAACGCGCGGACCATGTAGGGCACGTTGGCGCCGTTGCGGGCGGTGTTGAAGATGCCGAAGATCAGGTTGTAGGCGACGAAGACCCAGACCCACTTGAGCAGCTCGGTGCTCTGCGCGGGGCAGGCGAACAGCAGGACCGTGCCCAGGGTCATGCCGAAGATGCCCAGCTCGTACGGACGGCATTTGCCGAACTTCGTGAAGGGCGTGATGTCGATGAGATAGCCGACGATTAGGTCGGTGATCGCGTCGATGATGTTGCAGACCAACAGCAGCGTGCCCGCGCCGACGGGATCCATGCCCAGCGCGTTCGTGCAGAAGATCATCATGTAGCTGTTGATGATCCAGTTGACGCCGGCGGCCGAAACGTCGGAGGACTTCCAGGCCATGAACTTCCCGAAGGGCAGTCTCGGGTCGTTCGCGTCGCGTACTTTCTTTTCTTTTGCCATGATGGTTTCCTTTCTTTTTATTTATTCTTCATCATAAGGGAACACGAGGGAATGCTCGCCGGGCGGAAGTTCCCGCGCGGTGCCGTCCGGGTAGACGAACTCGGCGGGGACGGGGACGCTGAGCCGGAAGCGGGTCCGGCCGTCCCGAAGCTCCCAGGCGACGCGGATCTCGCCGCTCACGGAGCGGTAGGAGCCCTCGGCGCGGCCGAGGCGCGCGTCGGGGAAGGGACGGATCCGGACGCGGCGGAAGCCCGGTTCGAGGGGCTTGATGCCGAGGATGTATTCGTAGTAGAACTCGCCGACGCTGCCGAAGGCGTAGTGGTTGAAGGAGACCATGTTATCGCCGCCGCTTTTCTCCTCGTTCACGCTGCCGTCGGGACGGATCGCGTCCCAGCGCTCCCAGATCGTGGTCGCGCCGTGCCGGAGCTGATACATCCAGCCGGGGCAGTCCTCGCTGAGAAGCAGGTCGTAGGCGAGAGCGGCCTCGCCGTTTTCCGCGAGGAGCGGCAGAAGCTCCCGCGTGGCGAAGAAGCCGGTTCCGAGGCCGTCGCGGCGAAGCTCCTTCACGAGCCGGCGGAAGACCCGGTCGCGCAGCGCGCCGGGCTCGAGGACCTTCGCGAGCGCCATCACGTAGGCGCCCTGGTAGTTGTCCTTCATGCGGCCGCTCCGGCGGACGAAGGCGCGCAGATACGCGGCGCGGGAGCGGGCGAGCCGTTCCTCATAGAAGGCCGCGTCCTCGGGACGCCCGAGCAGCCGGGCGGTCCTGGCCATGATGGCGAGATCGCCGACGAGGAACGCGTTCGAGACGGGACCGTGGTGCATGGCCATGAAGCCCATGCCCTTCCCGGGCGCCAGCCAGTCGCCCAGGTTCGGCTGCATCCAGAGGTCCTCCCGGCCCGGGAAGCCGCCGGCGTGCGCGAGCTCGCAGCCGACGAAGCGCTTCATGCTGTCGTACTGCTCCTCGAGGAAGGAGCGGTCGCCGAACTGCCGGTACATCAGCTCCGGTACGGTGCAGACGCAGCTGCCCCAGCCCATCATGCTTAAGAACCCGACCTTGTTCGCCGCCGGGACGGGCGGAACAGTGGGCGTCACGTAGCCGTCGGGGCAGTCCTCCTGGCTCATGCGGATGTCCTTCAGGAACTTGCGCCAGAAGGAGCGGGTATCGTAATTGTAGGCGCCGGTCGGCGCGAAGACCTGGCCGTCGCCCGTGTAGCCCATGCGCTCGTCGCGCTGCGGGCAGTCGGTCGGGACCTCGATGTAGTTGGAGCGCTGGCTCCAGAGCTGATTCCTGAACAGCCGGTCGACGAGCGGCTGCGCGCAGGAGAAGGTCCCGGTGGGCTCCATGTCGGACCAGATTGCGAACGCGCGGATCAGCCCCTCGCGGTAGGGAACGCCGCTCAGCTCCGCGTAGCGGAAGCCCATGTAGGTGAAGCGGGGACGGAAGATCCGCGAATCGTCGCCCTTCCGGTAGACGAGCTCGGCCTTCGCGGCGCGCAGGTTCGCGGTGTAGAGCGTCCCGTCCGCGTTCGTGAGCTCGCCGTGGCGGAGGCGGAGCTCCGGTCCCGACATGAACTCGGGGTCGACCGTGAGGAAGCCGGCGAAGTTCTGGCCGAAGTCGAGGAGTGTGCGGCCGCCGCCGAGGTCGGTCGCGCTCACAATGGGCATTTCGCGGCGGATCCGGACGGAGCAGAAGCTTTCCTCCAGGTGCTCGGGCAGCTTCGCGTCGGAGCGGACGGGCCGGCGGTCGGCGGGCGACAGGCGTTTGCCCGTGAAGACCTCGCCGTCATAGAAGCCGGCGTAGCCGGAGGGGCTTTCGAGCTCGGTCACGTCTTCGTCCGCGGAGCCCGCGAGAAGCACGCCGCTTTGGTCGGTGACCGCCCAGCTGACGGCAGGCGTTTCGCCGAAGAGCCGCGTCTTATTTTCGAAGGTGAAGCGGCCGCAGTACCAGCCCTGGCCCAGGTAGACCCGGAGCGTGTGCGCGCCGACCGGGAGCTCGTAGCGCTGGTAGAACAGGTCGCGGGGATAATAGGTGAAGCCGGGAGTGAAGAGCCGGTCGCCGAGCTTCACGCCGTCGAGCTCCGCCTCGTAGAGGCCGAGGGCGGTGATGAAGAGCACGGCGCCTTCCGGGAGCGCAAGCTTCTGCTCGAAGACGGAGACGGCGCCCTCGGTGAAGGGCAGCGGGGACGAGATGAGGCCGGCCCGAAGAAGCTCCGGCGCGGTCATCGCTGCGACCCCAGGAAGCGGAGGCTCGGCTTGGGAAGGCGCTCCATCGTGCTCCGGTCGACCGCGATCAGGCCGAAGGTCATCGCGAAGCCCTTCTGCCATTCGAAGTTGTCGAGGAGGCTCCAGTGGAAGTAGCCGCGGACGGGCAGGCCGTCCTCCAGACAGCCGCGGACGCCCTCGAGCGCGCGGCGGATGAACTCGACACGGCGGCTGTCGTCGGCGGTCCCCAGGCCGTTTTCGGTGACCACGAGCTCGCCGCGGAAATCCTCCGCGACCTTCCGCAGGACGTTCGCGAGCGCCTCGGGATAAAACTCGTAGCCCATCTGCGTGAGCTCGGCGTCCGCGGGTATCGGCAGCGGGCCGCGGCGGCCGATCACCGTCCGCGTGTAGTTCTGGACGCCGAGGAAATCGTCGTTCTGAATGTAGGGCAGGTAGTGGCGGAACTCCTCGTCCCAGACCTTCGCCGCGGCCTTTTCGCCGCCGGGCGCGGCCTGGACATCGTGCAGGGAGAGGGTAAGGCCGATTTTGAGGTCCGGGCAGACGGCCTTCATCGCGTCGCGGGCAGCCTCGTGCGCGCGCATGATCAGCAGGTCGCCGGCGGCGGTCCGCTGCGAGACGAAGGTCTGCGGGTTCTCGGTGCCGAAGACCGCCAGGTTCTCGGCGCGCCCGCCCTTCAGGTTCGCGAGCATCTGCCGGAGGTTCAGCCCGACCTGCGCGGTGTTCTTTTCCTTTTTGCCGCCGAACAGCAGCTGCATGATGTAGCGCTTCGCGATCGCAGCGATCTGCAGGCCCATGTTGGCCTCGTTGATGGTGCAGACGTAGCCGAGCTCCCCGCCCAGCTCGCGGGCGATGTATTCCGCGTAGCGGGCGAAATAGCCGACGGTGCTCTCGCTCTCCCAGCCGCCCTTCGCGATCAGCCACTTCGGGCTCGTGAAGTGGTGCAGCGTGATGACGGGGGTCACGCCGTGCTCGCGGCAGACCCGGAGCACGTCCCGGTAGTGGCCGAGCGCCGCCTCGTCGAAGCGGCCCTCCTCGGGCTCGATGCGGGCCCACTCGATCGAGAAACGGTACGCGTTCAGTCCGGCCTCCGCGAGGAGCGCGATGTCCTCCGCGTAGCGGTGATAGTGGTCGACCGCGTCGCCGCTCGGCTCATGGAAGCTCGTGTGGGTCATCAGCTCCTGCGCCCAGTAATCGCTGTTCGAATTGCCGCCTTCGACCTGATGCGCCGCCGTGGCCGCGCCAAATAAAAAAGTTGGGGGAAAGTTCATGATGGTTCCTCCGATTGCACGTGTTGATTTACGGGTATTATAAAAGAAGGGGGACAAGGTGTAAACAAGAAACCTTGTCCCCGATGCAGTTTTCGTGACATAAAAAGCACGGAGCCTCAGGCTTCGTGCTTCGTGTTTTCCCGGTAGGCCTGCGGGAGGAGTCCCGCGTATTTCCGGAAGAAGGAGGAGAAATAGCCGGCGGAGCAGAAATGCAGCTTTTCGGCGATCTCCTGGATGCTGAGATCGGTGGAGTCGAGCAGGAGCTTCGCGCGGCGGAGCTTCGCGTCCCGGACCGTTTCGCTCAGGTTCCGGCCCGTTTCCGCCCGGAATTTGCGGGAGAGATACGATTCGGAGTAGCCGAGGGCGTCGGCCACCGTTTTCAGCGTCAGGTCCTCTTCGGTGTGCAGTCCGATGTAGTCCAGCGCGAGCTGCACCGGGCGCGAGCAGGGGGGCCCGGCCTTCAGATCGTGGACCCGGCGGATGAAGTCCTCGTACATCCCGTGCGTCAGCGCGGCGATCTCGGTCACCGTCTGGCAGACGGTCAGGCTCTGCACGTAGCTGTCGTTGAGCGAGAAGGCCAGTTCGGGGGAGAGACCGCCCTCGATGGCGGCCCGGGCGCAGAGGGAGACGAAGGTGCAGGCGGTGATGAGCGTGCGGAGCAGCGGATCGCCCTCGGTGTCGCCGCCGACGCCGGAGCTGACGGTGCTGGCCCGGTCCAGCGCGAGAGCGTAGTCGAGATTGCCCTCGGTGACCATCCGAAGGACTGCCTCGCCGGCCTGGTAGGCCTTGAGCCCGCTGCTGCCGGCGCTTCCGGCTGCCTCGCCGGCCGGGCCCTCGGTGCCCTGCTGGAAGCGGATGTCGCTGTGGCGCAGCTTGTCGCCGGTGACGAAATACTGCAGCATCACGGCGTAGCGGAAGAAGACCGTGCCCGAGACCACGGGCAGGGCGTTCAGAAGCTCCGAGAGGCTCGTGTGCGCGCTGACGCTCAGCTCGGGAACGCGAAGCTGGGCCTCGAGCTCCCGCTTCGGCAGGGCGGAGTTGTAGACAGGACCGATGACCAGGATCCGGTCCGGTCCGTAGACCGCGCACCAGACCAGCCCGGGCGCGCTGCTCAGGATGAGGGGCGTGGGGCCGGCGTTCTGCAGCATGTAGTCCTTGCAGCCGGTATACCCGAAGATCCGGGCGAACACCGGCTCGGGACAGTTCGTGGAAAGAAGCGCGCCGTCCGGGCCGAAGGTCCAGTTCCAGACGACCTGGCCGCAGGTCAGCGCTTCGAGGAAGGTGTCGAGAGGGGCCGTCATCGCTTGCTCTCCCCATACCTCGGGAAGACCGTGATGCGGAGTCTCGTGCTGCCGTAGGGGACCAGCACGATCTCCTCCTCGTCGCCCAGGCCGCGGCGGATCTGTGCGGGCGAGGGGATCGCGGGGGTGAAGAGCCGGTCGCCGCCGACCCACTGGTTGCGGACCTTGGTGCGCTTGCGGGCGAGCGTCCAGTTCGTGAGCCTGCGGGCCTTGATGCGGATCTCGAAGGCGCGGCGGTAGGGGTTCGCGGTGTCCGCGTCATCGGAAACGCGCACGGACAGAGGGTTCTCGTAGCCGGTCACGGCGTAGGCCCAGTCGGAAGCGGGGTAGAGGGCGAAGGCGGGGAAGTCCTCGGTGAAGAGGCGGGCGCCCGTGTCCTTCTCCTCGCGCTCGCGGATCGCGAGGCTCAGCAGGAAGGGACCGTAGGTGAAGTAGAGGCCGCCGTCGGAGTTGTCGTGGGACTCGAACTGCTTCTTCGTGCGGAGGGTGAGGCGGTCGCCGGAGCGCACGCGGAGCTTCGCGTAGCCGTTCACCGTGTCGCAGTCGGCCGGGACGCCGTTTCGTAGGAGCGCGGTCTCCACGGACCAGCCGGGGAGACGGACCAGCAGCTCGTCGAAGCCGTCGGTCACGCGGGTGATGTCGAGGTAGCACTCGTCGCCGTAGGGGTAGCCGCCGCTCTGCGTGAGGGCGATGTGCGGGCCGTCGTAGGCGGAGTCGCCGAAGAGGCTGACCGCCGCGCCGCGCTCAGTCTCCTGGTAGAAGCGGAGCGCGAAGTTCGGCAGCGCGCGGCCGAGGTTGCCGGCGCAGCACTGCGGATTGTGGAGGGGCTGGTAGGCCAGCTTCTCGTCCATGAAGTCGGGCCGCATGCAGGTGTTGCCCGCGGCGACGGCCTGGTTCAGGCAGGAGAAATACTGGAAGGAGCGGTAGTCCTTGCTGAGGGAGCCGGGGTAGGCGTTCAGCATCGCCCACTCGATCCGGTCGGCGTAGCGGGCCTCGCCGGTGGCCTCCAGCAGGTAGCCGAGGGTCCAGGTGTAGTCCGAGACGTCGCAGGATTCGTGCACCGCCTGGGAATCGCGGCCGTGGAGGAACTCGCCGCTCGAGTTCACGCCGTCCGCCATCAGGTGGCGGTTCTCGATGAAGCGGAGCACCTTCTTCGAGAGCTCGAGGTACTCGCGCCTGCCGGTGTAGAGGTAGGCGATCGCGGGGATCTTCGCGGTCTCGTTGTAGGAGACGCCGTGGAAGATCGCGTGGAGGTCCGAGAACATGTTGCCGGTGTCCTCGCGCGGGCCGAGCTCCGCGGGCAGACCGTTCAGGTAGTAGAAGAAATACTCGGTGCCGGGGCCGTAGGTTTCGAGGAAGCGGTCGAGCTGGCCGAGCGCGAAGTCGCGGAGCGCCTCGTCGCCGGTCTCCGCCGCCACGCGGAACATCGATTCGGTCGCGATTACGTTCCGGTCGCAGCCGTAGAAGAAGCGCTCGCGGTCGTATTCGAAATGCTCGCGCATCTTTTCGAGGTAGGCGCGGTCGCCGGTCTTGCTCCAGAGGGCGTAGAGGGCGCGGAAGAAGACCGCGTGCGGCCAGCGGTAGCAGGGACCCTGGCCGCGGATCACCTCGGGGCCGATATAGGGATCGGCCTGCGCGAGCGCCTGCTCGACCTGGGCGCGGACCTTGTCATAGAGGGCCTCGTCGTCCAGGAGCGCGGCGGTGCGGACGCAGGAATCGACCCAGTAGGCGCTCTGCTCGTAGGGCCACCAGTTGCTGGCCCAGCTTTCGGTCGGCTCCTTCGTCGTCCAGCAGGCCTTGTCGAAGGGATAGCCGATCTCGTCGAGATGGCCGGGCAGACCGTTCTTTTCGGTCAGGAGCATCTCGCGGAGCCAGCCCGCGGGCCGGATGTCGGAGAGACGCGCTTCCTTCAGTTTTCCGTAGTATTCCATAAGCCCTCCTCAGAACTTGAGTTTATCGAGAATTTTTCCGAACAGGGTCATCAGCGGCGCGTTCACGAAGGTGATCAGGACCGTACCGATGCCGACGCCGGCGCCCGTGAGCGTGCCGGTGCAGAGAAGGGAGAGCGCGACCGCGAGGGCCAGGTAGATCAGGTCATTGGCGAGCTTGACCTTCTCGAGCTTCCAGCCGAAGCGGTCGGAGATCTCCGATACGGCCAGCTCGTAGACCTGCAGCGGCCAGGAGGTCCGGAAGAAGAGCGCGAGGGCGAGACCGGTGATGGTCACGCCGACCGCAAAGGCGAGGATGCGGACCCAGAGCAGCTCGTAGGGGCCGTTGCCGCCCAGAAGCCACAGCCAGCCGTCGATGCAGAAGCCGCAGATGACGCCGGTGCCGAAGGAGAGCAGGTACTTCCAGCGGAAGCGGCGGACGACCAGGCAGATGAAGATGAGCAGCAGGGCCTGGAAGAAGTACTCCGACGTGCCCTGGGTGTACCAGGGGGCCGCCTCGCGGAGCCAGAGATGGATGGTGTAGGGGACCGCGGCGATCATCGAGAGGCCGAAGGAGGCCTTCGTGCAGAGCGAGACGCCCAGCGTGCACGAAAGAACGGCAATGGCCCAGTGCAGGAAATCTTTCCAGGTGAATTTGATATCCATGGCTTATTCCAGACTTTCGATGGCGGCGATGAGGCCCTTCACGGTCTCCTCGAGGGACATGGAGGGCTGACCCTCCGCGGCCTGCTCGGGCAGGGCGGGAACGTGGACGAAGCCCGTCAGGATGATCTGGCAGGGACGGAAGTAGTTCGAGACGGTGTAGAAGACGTCGTTGCAGACGAAGGTGCCGGCGGTGTAGGAGACGCGGGCCTTCACACCGGCCTCCGCGGCGGCCGCGGCCATCGTGCGGACGGGCAGCTGGGAGAACTCGGCGGCGGGACCGTCCATTTTGCAGGGCATGTCGTGGGGGATGAAGCCGCGGTTGTCGGCGATCTCGGCGTGGCGGAGGTTCAGCCCCACCATCTCGAAGCTGAGCGCGTCGCGCCCGGCGGCCTGGCCGACCATGAGGACCGTGTCGGGACCGGTCGCGTCGGTGCGGCGGATGACGTTCTGCGCCGCCGTGTCGAAGAGCACGGGCAGCTGCAGCTTATCCAGCTTGTAGACGCCCACCTGATCGGGCAGGGCCTTGACGGCCTCCCAGGAAGCATTGACGGTTTCCCCGCCGAAGGGCTCGAAGCCGGTAATCAGCATTCTTTTCATTGTGTTCCTCCTCCGTGCCGGAGCGCGTACGCCGCGCCCGGACCGGGTTTATTTTCGGATGATTTTGTGGAGCGTGAGTACGTTCATGCCGTCCGCGTAGCGGTAGCTGACCGCGTCGCAATTCTGACGGGCCATGTAGATGCCGAGGCCGCCGAGCTCCCGCTCGGAAGCGGGACGGGTGAGGTCGGGATCGGGCCTTGAGAGCGGATCGAAGGGGATGCCCGAGTCGCGGAAGGTGACGTCCATGCCGTCCTCCGTCTCGGTCAGGCTGATCTTGACAGTGCCCTTCCGGCCGGGGTAGGCGTAGTTCGCGATGTTGACGAAGACCTCCTCGCAGGCAAGGGCGATCTGGCCGATGGTGCGCGCGTCGGCGCCGGCCTTTTCGAACTCGGCCCGGAGAAAAGCGTGCATCTCGGGCAGGCGCTTGAGCTTCGCGCCGAAGACGCGCTCGGTGATGCCCGCGGCGCCGGTGGAGCGGTACTCGAGCAGGAGCATCGTGATGTCGTCGAACTGCTCGGCGTCGCCCGTGAAGGCGTCGATGTCGCCGCGGAGAAGCGGGATCACCTCCTGGATGGGGTCGTCCGGATGGGACTCGAGGAAGTCGAGAAGGCGCTCGGTGCCGTAGAGCTTCTT
>JAZUHB010000055.1:0-2860 GCA_045641505.1 Bianqueaceae bacterium
TTTAGCTCGCCGACAGGCGAATTTAGCTAAAAAGAACGAACTTTTGGTAGACAAAAGTTCGTTCTTTTCTGGTCGGGATAACAGGATTTGAACCTGCGACCTCTGCGTCCCGAACGCAGCGCTCTACCAAACTGAGCCACATTCCGCGACCTAACTACTATACCTTCGACAAGCCGAAATGTCAAGTTTTTCTTGGCGCGGAGGCGGGTTTCGGCTGGTTTTTCGCCGTCGGACGTGGGCTGCGGGCCGGCGGGCGCAGCGTCTCCCCCCCGGCTTGACCGCCCCGCTGTTTTTCGGTATAATGGAGGCAGATTTTTCTGCCGAGGTGTTTTCATGAAATGGCTTGATAAATTGGAGCGGAAGATGGGCCGGTTCGCGATCCAGCGTCCGGTGCGCTACCTGATCTTCGCGAAGGCGCTGGTGTTCATCATCGGGCTGATCTTCCCGGATATTTACGAATTTCTGTATCTGACGCCGGAGAAGGTGATCTTCGAGCATCAGTTCTGGCGGCTGATCTCGTTCGTGTTCATCCCGTCGTACATCGATTTCACGGGCGTCGTGTGGCTGCTGATCTCGTTCTACTTCTACTGGTTCATCAGCACGATGCTGGAGAACAGCTGGGGCACGTTCCGGCTGAATCTGTACCTGCTGATCGGCTACCTGACCGCGGTGGGCGGCTCGTTCCTCTTCGGCGTGCCGGCGACCGACCAGTACGTGCTGGACTGCCTGTTCCTCGCGTACGCGGTGCTGTACCCGAACATGCAGGTGCTGCTGTTCTTCTTCCTCCCGATCCGCGTGAAGTGGATCGGCATCTTCGAGGGCGTGATGCTGCTGCTGAACGTGGGGCTGGCCTTCTCGGCCGGCTACTGGCAGGATGGCTGCTACATTCTGCTTTGCATGCTGCCGTTCATCCTGTTCTTCCTGCCGGCGCTGATCGAGCTTGCGAAGAGCGCGGGGCGGCAGGAGAAGTTCCAGACGAAGATCCGCAACGCCGGGCCGTACGTCTCGCCGAGCGCGGGCAAGGTCGTGGGCGACAAGCCGTTCCACCGCTGCTGCGTCTGCGGGCTGACCGACCTAGATGACCCGTCGATGACCTTCCGCTACTGCTCGGACTGCGCGGGCAGCTACGAGTACTGCGCGAACCACCTGCATAACCACGAGCACAAACATGAATGAGAAAGGGCCCTGCAGCCCTTGAGAAAAGCCGATGGCCCGGCGAGGCCGTCGGCTTTTTTGCGACCGCCGCAATGCTCCAGTATCGGCGTTTCCCTCAAAAACTGTAGCATTTCCCCACGCAAAAAGCCGCCGCGAACCTGCCTCGCAGCGGCTTGTTTTGTGCGTATCCGGCTTGCCGGCGTCTTTCACGCCTCAGCCACCCCGGAAGCGCCCTCCCGCCTTACAGCCACCCCAGCGTCCGGGCCAGGATGATCTCGCCGAACAGCGTGAACATCGAGAGCACGGTGGTCCAGACGACCAGCTGGCCGGCGAGGACGTCGTCCGAGTGCATCTCGCGGGCCATGACCGCGCTCGAGACCGCGACGGGCGTGCCGAAGAGCGCCAGGTACGCGGCGACGTGCTGGCCGCCGAGCTGCGGCAGCAGGAAGTACGCGGGAACCAGGGTGAGGACCGGCGCGGCGATCAGGCGCATGATCACGCCGAGGGTGATGGGCTTCCACTTCTCGCGCACCGCGGAGAACTCGAAGCGGCCGCCGAGCACGATCAGCATGAAGGGCGAAGCCGTCTGCGCGACGTTCTTGACCGCGGTCCAAAGGAAGGTGAGGTCCTTGAGGCGCCAGCTGATGCCGGCCGCCGTGAGCCCCGCGCGGACCGCCTGGCAGACCAGGCCCGCCAGCACGCCGAGGATCAGCGGATTCGTGAAGATGCCCTTGACGATCTTGCCGAACGAGACCTTCTTGCCCTTGTTCTCGGGGTCGAAGACGGTGAGCGTGATCACCGCGAGGGCGTTGTAGAGCGGGATGCTGACCGCGGACAGGAGGCTCGCCGCCGCCGCGCCCGCGTCCCCGTAGAGCGCCGTCGCGAGCGGGATGCCGATGATCGCGTAGTTCGAGCGGAAGACGCCCTGCACGAGCGCGCCGCGGGCCGCCGGGTCGGAGCGGTAGCGCAGCGTGACCAGCAGCCCCACGCCCATCAGCACGAGCGTCGCGGCGACCGCGTACAGCATGAACGCGAGGTCGCTCCAGTCGAGCGCCTCGATATTGTAGGTGTTGTAGAACAGGAGCACCGACAGCAGCGCGCGGAACGCGAAGCGGTTGCCCGTGGTGAGAAAGCGGTCGTCGACGAGCCCGATGCGCTTGAGCACGTAGCCGAAGACCACGAGCAGCACGATGGGCAGCACCGCGTTCGCCGCGAAAAGGAAGGTTTCCATGCGAATCCTCCGAGGATGTATTGGGGCCGGAAGGCCCCGGCAAAATTCTTTTATTCAGTATAACTGTCTGCGGCGTGAAATGCAAGAATCGCGCCCGTCCGCGGCGGAAAACGCAAGAACGGCGGGGCGTCCACCGTGACGTCCGGCGGCGAAACAGCATGGCCAAAATGCTGTTATGCCGCATATAGGTGAAATCACCTTCAAAACGGATAAAAAAACACATTTTTGAAGGACACTTGAGTGTAAAACCGTTTTTCAGCCCGTTTACACTCAACTTTGAAAACACAAATGAGTGTTTTCGGCCTTTTTCGGTGTTTTCCACTCAACCGGTGCTCAAAAGTTGAGTGTTTTGAGAAGTTTTGGCCCGATTGCACTCAACTGTTCCGACGAGCCTCACTTCTGCTCCGACGAGCCTCACTTCTGCTCCGACAACCCGCCCTCAGCTGCTCCGGCGCGCCGCCCCCCCCCCTCATC
>JAZUHB010000056.1:0-4257 GCA_045641505.1 Bianqueaceae bacterium
CGACAAATTCTCTAAGTTGAGACAATTTGTCGTAAAAATTGGGAAAACGGGCTGAAAAATGAGAAGAAGGCGGAGAGGAACGCCCCGCCGACGACGGCAAGCACGAACGTGTCGATGACGGCGAGCACGAATGTGTCTGCGGCGGTAAGAACGAACGTCCCGCCGACGTTTTATTCCTGACCGTTCCCCCGCCGCGCCGCCTTTTTTGCGGCCAGCGCGTTCACCAAAGCCAGCAGGCCCGCGTAGCACAGGAGCACCCAGGGGATGATCCGGAAGGTGGTGCGCGTGGCGATGAAGCCCACGATCAGCTGGGTCGCGAAGCCCAGCACGTAGGCGCCGCCCATGTGGAAGCCGGTGAGGTCCGCCGCGAACTTCCGCCCGAAGCGGAAGGGCACCGCGTGGAGCACCGAGGGGAAGATCGGGCCGAAGCCGAAGCCGATCGGCAAGAGCCCCACGTAGGACCAGGCGCCGAAGGGAAGAAGCAGAATCAGCATGCCGCCCAGCGAGAAAAGGATGCCGGCGCGGATCAGGCGCTCGTCGCCGAGCCGCTCGCCGATGAAGCCGCTCGTGAGCCGCCCCAGCATGATGCCGCCGTAGTAGAGCGACACCCAGCGGGCCGCGACGTCCGGGTCGAGGCCGTACGCGTTCACCAGGAAGCTGCCGCCCCAGGTGCCCAGCAGGAATTCCATCGAGCAATAGAGGCCGAGGGAGAGGATGCTGAGGACCACGCCGGGCAGGGCGCGGAGGCGGAGCTTTTCGCCCGCGGCGTCGGCCGCTTCCTCGGCGGCGGGCAGGGCGGAGCGCTCGAGCGCCTCCCACTTTTTCAGGCAGCAGACCGCGAAGATCAGGATGGCGGTCTGGATCAGCGCGATGGTGCGGTAGCCGTTGCGCCAGTTGCCGCCTTCGCCCAGGAAGAAGGACATGATCATCGGGCTCAGCGTCACGCCGATGCCCCAGAACGCGTGCAGAAAGGACATGTGCCGCGCCTTGTAGTGGAGCGAGACGAAGCTGTTGAGGCCCGTGTCGATCGCGCCGGCGCCGTAGCCCAGGATGACCGCCCAGACGATCATCCCCCAGATGCTTCGGGAGAAGCTCATGCCGACGAGGCCGATCACGGTGAGGAGGATCGAGACGACCGAGACCTTCGCAGTGCCGAAGCGGCGGAGCACCGGGCCCGCGAAGAAGCTGACGCCGCTGGTGCACGCGCCGACGATGACGCTGTAGACCGAGGCGAAGCTTTCGGCGATGCCGAACTCCGGGTGGATCACCGGCCAGGTGACGCCGAAGACGGAGTCGGGCAGACCGAGGGAAATGAAGATGACGTAGATGACGGCAAGGATCAGGAACATGGTTTCGTTTCTTTCTTTGTGATGTTTTTTCGCGGACCGCGTCGCGGCCCGGATGCCCGGCCCTTCGGCCCGGATGCCCGGCCCTTCGGTCCGGATGCCCGGCCCTTCGGTCCGGGCGGGTCATTCCGCGCGGCGGAACCGATTCACCTGCCGGAGCACCAGCTGCGCGCCGGGATAGTACAGGAGCGGCAGGGCCTCCTCGAAGGTCATCCAGCGGAGCGCGCGGATCTCCTCGGGCTGCGGGCGGAGCGGGATCAGGGCGCGGGGCGCGGGCAGCTCGGCGGTGTAGTAGGCGACGGTCTTGAGAGCGCCCTTCGCGGTCAGGTATTCGATGCCGGCGCGGAAGGCGGGATCGACGTCGACCGTGAGGCCGGTCTCCTCGCGGATCTCGCGGAGGGCGGTGGCGAACTCGTCCTCGCCGGCCTCCATGTGTCCCTTCGGCATGCCGAAATTGCCCTTCAGGCTTTCCTCGATCAGATACCAACGGACGCCGTCCTCCTCGCAGAAGACCGCAGCGCCGCAGCTGCGCTCGGCGGGCGGAAGTGAAAGCGGCGGGAGCGCGCGGGCGGCGGCCAGCTGCGTGCGGACCTCCTTCGGCAGCGGGACCGCGGCGTCAAGGTCCAGCCGTTCGCGCGTGAGGGCGGTCTGAGCGAGAACATCCTCCCCGGTCACGGCGGCGAAGCTCGCGAGGCCCGTGAAGCCGCTCCGGAAATAGAGGCCCGCGCGGGTGGCGCGCACGCCGGGAAGCCGCATCAGGTCGCAATAGCAGAAGAGACGGAAGCAGTCCTGCGGGCTCGCGGCGAGCAGGCGGGACGACTCCGCCAGACCGTTCCGGCAGAAGAACGCGAGGATTTTCGAAGAGCCCGTGAGGCCCGCGTGCTTCAGCGAGGCGAGAAGCTCCGGCGGGAAGTCCCCGAGGTCGGAGAGACGGCGCTCTTTGAAATCGTAGAGGCGGAGGAAGCGGCGTAGCAGCGCGGCGTTCTCCGGGGTGAGGCCGAAGAGCCGGGCCAACGCGTCGGGCTCGAGGGGCAGCAGGTCGCCGCGGCGCTCGAAGCCGGCCTGACGGGCGGTTTGGACGAGCTGCTCCGCGAGGGGCGTAAGCGGCAGAAAGCGGTCGAGCACGCGGTCCGCCCGAAGAAGCTCCGGCAGTGCGGTCAGCGGATAATCGGAGAGGGTTTCGGGACTCACGTCCCGGGGAGAGGGCATCGGTTCAGCCATGTTCGCCTCCTGTGCTCACATGCCGCCGCGGATGCGGAACTCGAGCGAAGCATCCCCGATGGGCATCGTGAAGCGGTACTCCCAGATATAGCCGTCCGGGGTCTCGACGCAGTCCTGGATCGCGTAGAATTCGCCGTTCACGTACAGCGCGATGTCGGCGTCCATGACCGGCTCACAGCGGAAGACGAACTCGGTGAAGGGCGTGTAGTACCCGAGATCGGGCAGGTTCCGCATCAGACCGGTGTTGTCGTTGACCGTGAGACGGAAGGTGCCGGTGGGCTCGATGAGGCTGCTTTCCCCGGCGGAGTCCTCGATGGGGCGGCTTTCCTCCGCGGGACCGGGCCGGCAGGCGGCGAGGAGCGCGAGGAGCAGGAGCGGAAGAAGGAGGAATTTTCTCATGATTCGGTCAGGCTTCTCCTTTGTGTCATTTTGAAATACTATACCATAATTATACGGAAAAACGTAGCACTTTTCCGGGACAGGCGACAACAAAAAAGCCGGGCTTTTCGGAAAGCCCGGCCGGAAGCGCGGCGGAACGTGCGGTATGCGCGGCGGGGAGCCGGCGCTTTGTCATTTCTTTTTCGCGGGCAGCTCCGCGTCGAATAAACCGTCCCGATTGCAGCAGAAGAGGATCTTCCGCACGCCGCGGATCGGGAAGCGGGCCTCGGCCGGGCCCTCCGGATAGAGCTTCGTGAGCTGCAGCCGGTCGGAGGAGAGCGCCGCGATGAAGGAGAGATGGTGGGTCTTCGTCATCTCGTGGACGACGGTGACGAAGTAGTCATCCTCGATCCGTTCGATCAGGACGCGGTGCGCCTCGTCCGGCGTCCCGGCTTCGAGTGGCTCGAGCCGGAGTCCGTGGCAGCTGACCGCCGCCTCGCCCATCGCCGTGAGCAGGTTGCCGCAGACGGGACAGACGTAGAATTTCGTGCGGAGCACGTTCGCCGGGACGTTCGCGTTGACCGCCGCCTCGCCGGAGAAAAGCTCCGTGAGGGACACGCCGAGGGCGGCCGCGAGCGGCTCGAGCAGCGTCACGTCCGGGTAGCCCTTGCCCGTCTCCCAGCGGGAGACCGTCTTGTCCGAGACGCGGAGCCGCGCTGCGAGCTCCGCCTGAGTCAGTTTTTTCTGTTCGCGCAGGCCGCGGATGACCGCGCCGGTCACATAAGAATCCATTCGGTCACCTCCGAAGTCACACGAGCGCCTTCTCGTGAATCTCGCCGAAGCGGCGGTCCAGGCACCAATAAACCTTCCGCTCGCTGACGTCGAAGACCATCGAAACGACGGTCGGGCAGACCTCCTGCGAGACCCTCCGGAGGATTTCGAAGCAGTCGGGGACGTCGAAATCCCAGGGCGCCTGCCGGAGCAGCTCCTCGGCGAGGCAGTAGCGGTCCCAGCCCATCCAGGGGTGCGTTTCGCTGTCCATCTTGAACGGCGAGAAGTTCGTCAGCACCTTGTACTCGGGCTTTTCGTAGTAGCGGAAGCCCTGGCCCGGAATGAGGTGGAGCACGTTGCCCTCCCGGTCGGAGAGCGCGGACATGAAGGTGACCCCGGGCACGCTGCAGAACGCGCCCTGTTCCGCGATCCCGCGGATCTCCGCGAGGGTCCTGCGCTCCGTCAGAAGGTCGATGTCGAGCATGATGACGTTGCTTTCGCCGCCGCGGGGGTTGCTCCGCTCATCGAAGGGCCAGCAGGT
>JAZUHB010000057.1:0-12168 GCA_045641505.1 Bianqueaceae bacterium
CGGCGCTCCCTGCGAGGGCGGCTGCGAGGGGGAGGCGGGCAAGGCCTGCTCCGGCTCCTGCTCGGGCAATTTCTCGCAGGTCTTCCCCAAGGCGAAGCTCTGGAACGCGGAAAAGCCGTACCTCTACACGCTGGAGCTTTCGGCCGCGGGTGAGGTGGTCCGGCAAAAATTCGGCTTCCGCGACATCCGGATCTCGCCCGAAAACGAGCTGCTGATCAACGGCGCGCCCGTGAAGCTCCGCGGCGTGAACCGTCACGATACCACGCCCGACAAGGGCTACGCGATGAGCGCCGAGGAGCTCCGGCGGGACCTTCTCCTGATGAAGGAGCTCAACATCAACACGATCCGCACCTCGCACTATCCGCCGATGCCGCAGTTCTGCGAGCTCACCGACGAGCTCGGCTTCTACGTGATCATGGAGTGTGACCTCGAGAGCCACGGCTTCGAGCGCCGCGACCCGGCCGTCCCGTCCGAGTATGACATCGGCGACGCGGAGAAGGGCTGGAACACGCTCTGGCCCGGCGCCGACCCGCGCTTCCTCGCGGAGCATCTGGACCGGATGGAGCGCACGGTGGAGCGCGACAAGAACCGCGCCAGCGTGATCATCTGGTCCACCGGCAACGAGAGCGCCCACGGCCCCAACCATCAGGCGATGCTGGACTGGGTGTCGAAGCGCGACCCGATGCGCCTCACCCACTGCGAGGACGAATCCCGCGCGGGCTTCCAGGAGCGGGCGAAGGTCTTCTCCGTGATGTACCCAGGCCGCGACGCGCTCGCGCGCATGGCGGAGGGCTCCGGCGAGTTCATGCGGGACGGATCTCCGATCCGGCGTCCCATCTTCCTCTGCGAATATTCGCACGCGATGGGCAACGGCCCCGGCGACGCGTGGGACTACTGGGAGCTCATCTACGCGCACAAGAACCTGATCGGCGGCTGCGTCTGGGAGTGGTGCGACCACGCGCTCCTCTACGGCGGCAAGCTTTGCTACGGCGGCGATTTCCCGCGGGAGCTCACGCACGACGGCAATTTCTGCTGCGACGGTCTGGTCTTCGCCGACCGCTCGCTCAAGGCGGGCAGCCGGGAGCTTAAGGCGGTCTACCAGCCGATCCGCGCAAGCTACGAGCTGGGTGTCCTGAAACTCACCAACTGCCTCGATTTCACCGATCTTTCCGAATACGAGCTCGAATTCGTCTTCACCGCGGACGACGAGGAGCTCGACCGCGAGAAGCTTCGCTATCCGCTCGCGCCGCACGCGACCGAGGTCCTCAAGCTTGGAAGTCCCTTCCCGAAGAGCTGCCGCTTCGGCGCGTTCGTCGAGCTGTATCTTTGGGACGCGGCGGGCCGCGAGGCGGCGCACGTCCAGCTGCCCGCGCCGGAGTGCAAGCGGATCCCGGATCTCCCGGAGCCCGACGGCTGCGCGGACTTCATCGAAACGCCCTTCGGGGTCGAGGCCCGGGGCTTTACCGAAAACGGCTCGGTCTTCCGCTATCTGTTCTCGAAGGAGCTCGGCGCGTTCACCGAGATGACGCTGGACGGGCAGAAGCTCCTGGCGGAGCCGGTCCGGCTTTCCGCGCTGCGCGCGCCCACCGACAACGAGCGGCGGCTCGCGGAGGAGTGGCTGCGCGGCCCGGGACGCAAGGCGGAGAATCTGGACGCGGAGCTCAAAAATGTGCACGAATGCCGCTTCGACGGCGAGGAGCTCGTCACGGAGGGCAGTCTCGGCGGCGTGTCCCGCCGGCCGTTCTTCCGCTTCACCGAGAAGATCCGCGTGGACGAGAAGGGACGGATCTTCGTCGAGCTTGCGGGCACGCTGGCGGAGGTCAAAAGCTACCTGCCGCGGCTCGGCTACGAGTTTACCTTCGCGGATCCGGACCTGCCCTTCGCCTACTTCGGCATGGGCCCGGACGAGAGCTACCGCGACAGCTGCCATCACGGCCGCGTCGGCTTCTTCGAGAGCACGGCCTCGCGGGAGTACGTTCCCTACGTCCGGCCGCAGGAGCACGGCAACCACATCGCGGCGAAGCGGCTGAGCCTCGAAAACGGCCTGAGCTTCGACGGCGACTTCGAGTTCTGCGTGTCGCGCTGCAGCGCGAGGGACCTGCTTTCCGCCGCCCACGCGGAGGAGCTCCCGGAGACCGGGACGACCACCGTCCGCGTCGACTGGGCGGATGCCGGCCTCGGCAGCGGGTCCTGCGGACCGATGCTTCTTCCCGAATACCGGCTGACCGGCCCGGAGGTCCGTTTCTCCTTCGTGCTGAGTCCGTTCATTTAACTTTTTTGTTACAAAGCGGGGCTTTACAATGAAGGCCCCGCTTTGTTATAATCCATATATTACTATGCCCTTAATATCGGAAGGGCGGCGGAGGCAAGCATGAAAATCACGAAGATCCGCGTCGGGGAGAAGAAGTTCGACCTCTCCGAAGCGTTTTACGGCGTGTCGCTCGAGGACGTCAACTGGGCCTGTGACGGCGGTCTGAACGCCAACATGGTGCGCAATCACAGCTTCGACGCTTTTTTTCTGTCCCCTGAAACGACCGAAGCCTCGCTTCTCGCGAAGAAAGCTCCCTCCTATCAGTACGATTATCTCCGCTACTGGAACACCGACGGCCTGACGCTGCGCAGCTTCCTCGAGGACGGCGCAAGCCCCTCGAGCCGCTATGCCCGCGTGACCGTGCAGCATTGGGGCACGCTCGAAAACCTCGGCTACAACGGCGGCGGCCTTGCCGCGGATAAGCCCGCCATGTTCGTGAACGAGGGCGATTCCTACGTGTTCTCCTGCTATATCCGCAACATCGACTATGAGGGCTCCGTGCGCGTCTGCTGCGAGGACGCCTCGGGCGAGCCGCTGACCGAGCTGGAGGAGGTCCCGTTCAGCTACGACTGGACCCGCCGCGAGCTGTCCGTCACCGGCGTGAAGAGCGGCTGCGGCAAGCTGTGCCTCGATTTCGACGGCGCCGGCCGCATCGACCTGGACTGCGTGGTCTTCCGGCCCGCCAAGGTCTGGGGCGCGGGCGATCCGAAGTGGACCGAGGGCTTTTTCCGCCGCGATCTGGTGGAGAGCCTGGCCCGGCTCAAGCCGCGTTTTCTCCGTTTCCCGGCCGGCCGGATCTGCGAGGGTCTCGGCGGCGGAAACGAATACGATTGGAAGCATTCCGTCGGGCGCACCGTCGACCGGAGCGGCATGCCCTCTCTCTGGGGCATGCGCCTCAGCGGCCGCGGCGCCTGGCAGTCGCTGCAGCTCGGCTTCTACGAGTTCTTCTGCCTCTGCGAGGACCTGGGCATGGAGCCCGTTCCCACCGTCTGGGCGGGTCTCGGCACCGGGAAATACTCCTCCTTCTGCCTTCCGGCGGACAGCGCGGAGTTCGATGAGCGCGTGACCGCGGGCATTCTCGACCTGCTCGAATTCGCCTGCGCCGAGGAGGGCGCCGGTGAGTGGAGCGGCCTCCGCGCCGCGATGGGCCATCCCGCGCCCTTCGGCCTGAAGTACCTCTCCATCGGCAGCTCCGCCACGGGGCTCGCGTACCGCGAGGCCTTCGGGCGGCTGCAGGCGAAGATTGCCGAGCGTTATCCCGAGGTGCGGCTGATTCTGGCCGCGGGCACTCCCGGCAGCGATACCTGCGCCGAAAACCGCGCCTTCGCCGCGCAGTTCGCGGGCGTTCTGACCGACGAGCATCTGCGGAGAGAGCCCGCGGAGCTTTGCCGCGGCCGAGAGATCTTCGCGTCCTGCGAGGGCCCGGAGGTCTTCCTCAGCGAGTATTCCGCGCACGATCCGGCCGTGCCCGTCGCCGCGAATACCTTCAGCTCGGCGCTGGCCGAGGCGGTCTTCCTGACCGGCTGCGAGCAGCACGCGGACAAGGTCCGGATGCTCAGCTATGCCCCGCTCATGGCCCTGGCCGGAAGCGCGCAGCTTCCCCATTCGATGATCGTCTTCAACCCGGAATACGTGCTGAAGACCGCGAACTATCAGGTGCAGGAGCTCTTCTCGGCGCATGTGGGCAGCTTCGTGCCCGAGACTGAGATTCTCGGCAAAAAGGATCGGCTGCCGAAGAACGTTTACTGCTCCGTCACCGAGGATGAGGACCGGGTCTACCTCAAGCTGGTGAACGCGGGACTCATGCCCGCCGGTCTCCAGATCGACCTGCCGTTCACGCGGGGCGAGGCGAAGCTCTATCTGTACCGTTCGCTCCGGGGCGGCCGCGCCAACAGCCTCCGCTTCGACGGCGAGCCTAAGTACGCACTGACATTGAAAGAAGAAGATTATTCCGTCTTCGACGGCAGCCTCGGCATGTATCTCCGGGGCCGTACCGTGATGACGGTCGTGATCGAGAAGGACAAGGAGCACTGACATGGACAAGCCGTCCAACTTCGACGAAGCCCTCCGCGCGATGGAGGAAGCCGGCGTCGAACCGATTCTTACGCAGCAAAGCAATCACCCTGCGCTCGCCCGCGAGCTGGCCGCGCAGCTGGTGTCTCAGATGAGCCTCAAGGAGAAGGCCCATATGCTGGGCGGTCACTGGAACCCGATCCCCGGCGTCTTCCGCGGCCGTCTCTACAACTGGGAGGCGATTTCCGGCGGCGGCTGCGAGCGTCTCGGCATCCCGCCCATCCTGTTTTCCGACGGTCCCCGCGGCGTCGTGATGAAGCACTCCACCGCCTTCCCCACCCCGAACATCCGCGCGGCGGCCTTCGACGAGGAGCTGGAGGGCGAAATCGGCGAAGCGATCGCCCGGGAGTGTGTCGCCCAGGGCGCGAACTTCTTCGCGGGCGTCTGCATGAATCTGCTGCGTCATCCTGCCTGGGGCCGGGCGCAGGAGGCCTACGGCGAGGACCAGTTCCTCACCGGCCGCTACGGCGCGGCCCTCACCCGCGGCGTGCAGAAGTACGGCGTGATCGCCTGCCCGAAGCACTACGCGCTGAACTCCGTCGAGAACCTGCGCTTCTCCGTCAACGCGAAGGCGGACGAGGAGACGCTCCGGGACGTGTATCTCTACCATTTTCAGAACGCGGTCGACGCGGGCGCGGGCAGCGTGATGGGCGCCTACAACAAGGTGAACGGCCGCTACTGCTGCGAAAACAAGGAGCTCCTTACGAAGGAGCTTCGGGGAAAGCAGGGCTTCGGGGGCTTTACGATCTCCGATTTCGTATGGGGCGTGCATGACAGCGCGGAGTCGCTGGAAGCGGGCCTCGATATCGAGATGCCCTTCACCCTGGTCCGCCGCGATCTCGTGAAGAAGGTCCGGCAGGGCAGGATCGCCGAGGAGCAGCTGGACGCGGCCTGCGTGAACGTGGTCGCGACGCTCCTCCGGTTCCAGAATATCTACCGCGGACAGTCCTTCGGCGCGGAGAGCGTCTGCGCAGAGGCCCATACGGCCCTGGCGCGGCGCGCGCTGGAGGAGGGCGCGGTGCTTCTCGAAAACGATGGCATGCTGCCGCTCGATCCCTCGATGAAGCTTGCCCTGGTGGGGCGCTTTGCCGACGATCGGGTGCTCGGCGACCACGGCTCCTCCCGGGTCTGGCCGCCCCGTACGGTCACGCCCGCGGACGGCTTCCGGAAGGTCTTCGCTTCCGTGCGCGTCTGCTCCTCCAACGATATCGACCGCTGCCGCGAGGCCGCGGAGGGCGCGGAGGCCATCGTGATCGTGGTCGGCAACAACTACGAGGACGAGGGCGAATTCACCGTGAAAGGCGGCGGAAAGACCGTCAAGGGCGGAGACCGCCGCAGTCTCCGGCTGCACGATTCCGACGTGGCGCTGATCGAGTCGATGTCGAAGCTCGGCAAGCCCGTCTGCGTGATCTTCTATTCCGGCAGCGCGGTCATCATCGAGGAATGGAAGGACAAGGTCGGCGCGGTCCTCTACGCGGGCTATCCCGGCATGGAGGGCGGAAACGCTCTGGCGGCGCTGGTTTCCGGCGCCGTGGCTCCCTCCGGCAAGCTGCCCTTCACCGTCGCGAAGCGGGAGGAGGACTATCCCCGTTTCCTCTACGACGACGAAAAGAAGACCGAGACCGAGTACGGCTACTGGCACGGCTACGCGAAGTTCGAGAAGGACGGCACCGAGCCGGCCTATCCCTTCGGCTACGGTCTGACCTACACGGAATTCGCCTACGGAGGCGCGCAGGTCCGCGAGCGCGGGGAGGACTACCTCGTCTCCGTCAAGGTGCGGAACCGAGGCGGCGCGGCCGGCACCGAGACCGTGCTGGTCTTTGCCGGAAGCGGCATCGAGTGGAAGCCGAAGAAGCTTCTGAAGGGCTTTTGCCGCGTGGCGCTCGGGCCCGGCGAGGAGAAGCTCTGCGAGATCTCCGTGCCGAAAAACGATCTTTTGCTGTACAACAACGTGACCGACCGGATGGAGCTTCCCGAGAAGCTTACCTTCTACGTCGGCGCGAATATCGAGGAGGCCGGCAACCGAAAAGCCGAACCCTGCAAATGAATTTCAAAGAAAAATATTTCGGCGATAAAGCGTTCTTCCGAACGCTTTTTGCTGTTTTGATTCCCATCGTCATCCAGAACACCTTCAACAACTTCGTAAACCTGCTGGACAACGTGATGGTGGGCCGCCTCGGCACCGAGGCCATGAGCGGCGTCTCGGTCGCGAACTCGCTCTTCTTCGTCTTCTATCTGGCCATCTTCGGCGTCATGAGCGGCGCCGGCATCTACGGCGCCCAGTACGCCGGCAAGAAGGACTGGCAGGGCGTGCGGATCACCTTCCGCTACAAGCTCGTGGCGGGGACGCTCCTCTGCCTGGGCTTCCTGGCGCTCCTCTATTTCAAGGGGGAGGACCTGATCCTCCTGTACCTCACCGACGACGGCACCAGCGACCTCGGGCTCACGCTGAGCTACAGCCGCGCCTACATGCTGATCATCTTCTTCCAGATGCTGCCGAACGTGTTCGTGCAGGCCTATGCCACGACGCTCCGCGAGACCGGCGAGACGAAGCTCCCGATGTACGCCGGCATCGCCGCGGTGGTCACGAACTTCGTCCTGAACTATATCCTGATCTTCGGCAAGTTCGGCGCGCCCGCTCTCGGCGTCCGCGGCGCGGCCATCGCGACGGTGGTCTCCCGCTTCGTCGAGCTTGCGATCATCATTGCGGGCACCGTCCGCCGGCGGGACACGCTCGAGTGGCCGAAGGGCCTGCTCTTCCCCTTCGTGATCCCCGGCCGCGAGGCGCTCGCCATCACGAAGCAGGGACTCGCGCTGATGATCAACGAGACCATGTGGTCCCTGGGCAACACGGTGCTGATGCAGTTCTATTCCACCCGCGGCCTTTCCGTGGTCGCGGCCCTCAATATCGCCAACACGGTCAACAACCTGTTCATGGTCTCGGTGATCTCCTGCGGCTCCGCCGTGGGCATCATCATCGGGCAGCTGCTGGGGGCGGGCAAGGTGGAGGAGGCGAAGGAAACCGACCGGAAGCTGATCTTCTTCTCGGTCTTCCTCTGCGTCTGCGTCGCTCTGGTGATGGGCGTCGCCGCGCCGTTCATTCCCTACATCTACAAGACCGAGGACGCGGTGCGCACCCTGGCCACGCGCTTCCTCTGGGTGCAGGCGGTCTTCCTGGTGATGGACAGCTATTTCAACGCCTGCTATTTCACGCTGCGGGCCGGCGGCAACACCCTGGTCACCATCATCTTCGACAGCGGCCATCTCTGGGCGATCGTGGTGCCCATCGGCTTCGTGCTCGCCTATTATACGGAGCTGCCGATCCTCATGCTGTTCGTGCTGGTGCAGCTGCCGTACCTGATGAAGATCTTCATCGGCACCTATCTCCTGCGCCGCGGGACCTGGGCGCGGAGTCTCGTGGAGGAACAAGATGCTTAAAGAAAACTACGATGCCGTGCGGGCGGAGATCGACGCCGCCTGCGCGAGAGCGGGGCGCCTGCCCGGCGAGGTGACGCTGATCGCGGTCAGCAAGACCAAGCCCCTCGAAATGATCCGGGAGCTTGCGGACGCGGGCGTGACCGACTTCGGCGAGAACAAGGTGCAGGAGCTTTCCGACAAGCACGACCGGCTGGCGGCACCCGAGGTCCGCTGGCACTTGATCGGCCACCTGCAGCGCAACAAGGTGAAGTACCTGGAGGAGCGCGCCGTGGCGCTGATCCACTCGGTCGATTCGCTCCGGCTCGCGGAGGAGATCGAAAAGGAGGCCGCGAAGCGCGGTCTCGTCCAGCCGATCCTTCTGGAGGTCAATATCGGCGCCGAGGAGAGCAAGAGCGGCTGCGCGCCCGAGGAAGTGACGGCGCTCGCGCAGGCTGTGACGGCGCTGCCGCACCTGTCGCTCCGGGGCCTGATGTGCGTCGCGCCGGCCTGCGGCGATCCCGAGGAGGTCCGTCCCTGCTTCGCGCGGATGCGGGCGCTCCGCGATGAGATCCGTGCCTTCGCCCCGTCCTGCACGGAGCTTTCGATGGGCATGACCGGCGACTACCGGGTCGCGGTCGAGGAGGGCGCCACCCTGGTGCGGGTGGGCTCGGCCATCTTCGGGGCGAGAGACTATTCAGTATAAAGGTGTTTTTTCCCTCGAACACTGTTCATGTTTCGATTGCAAAAAGGGATAGCAACTATCCCTTTTTTTCGTGTATTCATTCTGCTATATTGATGATGAAAGGAGCACACCAGAATAGGATGTGGAGAGGTAAGATGGCAAAGAAAAGCGATTACGAAATTGATGGCGATTGGTATAAATTCAACAACACCAAACTCCGGGAAATCATTCAAATACAAAATTCTTCTCGGGGGGCTTTTGAGCAGTTTTATCGGAAAGTGGTAAGCCGTAATGTTGGAATTTCATACGATGCTGTCAAAGGATGGGTCACAAAAGATACAAATCCTGCATCATTAGATGATGTTAAGGAACTTGCTGATGTTCTTGAAGTACCATATTTGCGTCTGCTTGAACCTACTTCCTATGCGGCAGATCATGTGAACACCCGACTGCAGAGAATACGTTTTGATGAGGTAACAGATGCATTTAGCCTTAGGTATGAAGGGTTTTCAAATGTTCTTGATATAATCATCGGGAGGGGATTATTTTCTTCAACTAATGTAAATAATGCTTCCAATATTGCGGAGAGAATAATCGATATTCTTGGAATAGACGAAATCGAAAAGCGCAGTTTCCCGGAATTATTAGGATATAGATTTGTGTATTCTGAGGATGTGTTGAAAGATATGTCCGACACTGAGTTAATTGCTGCTATGAAAAACGGCTATGTCGATGATGAAGGAGAAAGATTATTTGATGAAGAAGGGAAAGTCAACATTGACAGGAGAAAATTCGGGAAGCGCCTATTAGAAAACGCTACATGGTTAGATTCCGAAGAACGTGATGATCTTCGGACGGTAATCGAAGAAGCGGATCGTTGGTGGGATTACTGTGATACGCCGTTTAAATTGCTGAAGATCGATATAAATGCTTGCGGACTTCATCTGGCGAAGTATACTATGGGACCTGGCTGGAGCAAACCAACACACGAAGATCGATGGAGATTACTTTTGGATGTTCTTGCTCTTTTAGATATGCGGGTTGAGACTGCAGGTCTTTGTTGGGCTCGCGAAATGCATGTGGATCAATTCGAAAGCGAGTTCTTTGTCACGATTGAAACATTTAAGTTTTTTGACTAGAGAACAAAAAAACGAACTCCCGAGGTTTTCCTCGGGAGTTCGCTTTTTTATTGAACTTTTTTTGCCGCCTTCACGTATTCCCTCACCGCCGCGAAGGCCTTTTCCTCGCCTTCCTCGGCCAGGATGCGGAGCAGCCGCTCCAGCTCGTCCGAGGTCTCCGGATGGATGAAGCGGTTGGCCTTGGCCTTCTCGAAATACAGGAGCGGATGCCGGTCGGTATAGTTTTTACCCTGGTAGATCTTGCTGGCGGCGACGCGGTCGCAGAACATCTCGGCGACGAAGCGGGCGGGCATCTTCACGGGCGAAACCTTCCGGGTGACCGGATCGTAGTCGGTCCAGTACTCGAAATGGTGACGGTTCCGGCCCTTGTGGTGGAGCCAGGCGGGGGAGTAGCCGTATTCCCTGCGCTCGCCCTCCTGGGGGCTCTTCGTGCCGGTCCAGAAGCGGGCGCCGGGGAAGAACTCCGCCGGGGAATATTTGGACAGATCGTGCCCGAGGCCCTGCCAGCCGATTCCGCACTTGAAGCAGTGCCGGATCACCTGGTTCCGGTGCCGGGTGATGGTGATGAAATGACGGATGATATGCATTTTGCTGCCTTTACAGATAGTATTCGCGGCCGCGGAAGTAGCTGCCGGTGCCGCCCCAGCGGAACTTGTCCGTGAGGAGCGAGCGGAGGGTGAGGTCGGCGTTTCCGTCGGGGAACTTGACGACGCGGAAGGCCTCGGCGTAGACGAACTCGTGGTCGTAGCCGTTCACCTTCGCGTAGGCCATGTGGCCGCGCCACTGGGCGGAGACCTCCTTCTCGCGCCAGAGCCAGGGGCAGTCACCTTCGTTGAAGTGCAGGAGCACCTCCTTCACGGGCTCGATCACGCCGGTGATGTCGAGCGTGAGGTCCGGCTCGCCGAAGAGGGCCATCGTCTGCAGCGGGCCCACCTCGTAGGCGTAGATCTCCTTCACGTGACCGGCCCGGGCCAGCGCGTCGAGCTGGGCCTTCGCGCAGGCGGCGTGCTCGAGGTGATTGTCCTTCGGCCACATGATGAAGGCGATATCGGGATCCGCCTCGGCGACCATCTCCGTGTAGGCGGCGACGGTGTCCTCGTTGTACATGAGCGCGTCGCGGGCGTCGACGAAGCGGCAGAGCTTGTCCTTGATGCCGAGGAGCGCGAAGCTGTCGCTGGTCTGGGGCGCGCCGCCCGCCTCGTGATAGGGGCTCGTCAGCCAGCCGAGCGTGACCTCACAGCCCGCGTCCGCGAGGAGCTTCGCGGTGCCGCCGCAGCCGTATTCCATGTCGTCGCTGTGGACGCCGAGAATCAGTACTTTCAGTGCCATGGGAACCTCCGGAAATCAAGCATTCGCGGCCTTTTTGCAGCCGCCGGTCAGCGCGTAGTACAGGGTGACGAGCGCGGCGGAAAGGAGCAGTCCGCCGATGATGTCGGTGGTCCAGTGCGCGCCGGAGAGCACGCGCAGCACGATGCAGACCACGGTCAGCGCCACGAGGCAGAAGGAGCAGAAGCTCGCGAAGCGGGGAAGGTTGCGGAAATACTTCTTTACGGGGCGGACCAGGCAGAGGAAGGCGACGCAGGAAAGCAGCGTGTGGGAGGAGGGATAGGAGGCCTCCGGCCACTCCTCCGGGTCGACGATGACGGGACGGAAGTTGATCGCCACCTTCTCGAAGAGGAAATAGAAGACGAGGGCCAGCGCGAAGACGCAGCCCAGCACGATGATGTCCCGGTCCACCTTTTTCAGGGTTCTGCGGGTGATCCACTGGTAAAGCCCCAGGCAGGCCGCCGCGACGCAGCCGAGGACGGCCAGGTAGCCGATGTACTTCGTGATCGTGTAGGCGCTCTCGTGGTAGCCGATGAGCTCCGCGATCGGGCCGTTGATCTCCGCGAAGGCGACCTCGGTCTCCTGCGGGCCGATGGGCTGGATGTCCACGAGCTTCAGCAGCAGGGTGAAGACGGTGAAGATCACGAACAGGAGCAGGGAAGTGAGAAGCATGTTTTTGTCGATCTTTTTCATGGGTATGTCCTTTCGGTCAGAAAATCACAGAGCGAGCGGCCGGCCGTTCAGCGCGGCCTCAGCGAGGCGTTCGCCCTCGTAGCGGAGCTTCAGGGAGAAGAAGGGGGCACCTTCCTCCAGGAGCCGCATGAAGATCCGGTCGCCCTCCCACTGGGGGAGCGCCGCGAAATCCTTTTTGGGAATCCACTCGGGGACGCCTTCGTCGCAGTCCGTGAGGGTGCCCTCGAAGCCGTCGGCGGTGAAAAGGTGCATGTACTCGGTCTCCCAGCGGTCCGAGACGAAGGTGACGAGGCCGCGGTAGGCGTAAGAGGTGAGGGTGAGGCCCGTTTCCTCGAGGACCTCGCGCAGCAGGCATTCCTCGGGGCTCTCGCCGTCCTCGAACTTTCCGCCGATGCCGATCCACTTGTCGCGGTTGAGGTCGTTTTCTTTTTTGGTGCGGTGCAGCATCAGATACTCGTCGCCGCGCTCGACGTAGATGAGTGAGGAGTTGACCGCGCGAAAGACCTTCTTGTCCATGTCCCGCCTCC
>JAZUHB010000058.1:0-7309 GCA_045641505.1 Bianqueaceae bacterium
GACGTCTCGGTCATGGGCATCTCGAACGACGAGCTGCTCTGCGCGCACGCCGGCCGCCTCACCCGTCTGTGGCGCGACCACGACGGCCGCCGCGTTCCCCGCGACGACGTGAAGGACACGCTGTTCGAGCTCAGCCGCCGCGGCTACACGCTGGGCATCATCGCCAACACCATCACCGAGACCGAGATCCCCGACTGGATGATCTCCGACGGCGTCGCCCACCTCTTCAAGAGCGTGATCCTCTCCTCCAAGGTGCGTCTGCGCAAGCCCGATCCCGCGATCTACCATCTGGCCTGCCGCGCCATCGGCAAGCCCGAGGAGAACTGCGCCTACGTCGGCGACAACCCCACCCGCGACGTGGAAGGCACCCGCGCGGCGGGCTTCGCCCTGATGATCCGCATCGACGAGCCGGACACCCTGGTCAAGGAGCCGCCCGAAGTCTTCCTGCAGCCCGACTACACCATCACCCGGATCTCCCAGCTGCTGGACATCTTCCCCGACCTGAACAAATAAACCGAAAAGAAGGTAATTGACATGAGCGAAAAAGAGTTCGACGCGATTTTCTACGACCTGGGCGGCACCCTCCGTCTGGTGGAGCGGGACGCGGAGTTCGAGGCGGAGGCCCGCCGCAAGATCGCCAAAATGTGCGGCGAAAAGGGCGATCCCGATGAATTCTGCAAGTTCCTCGACTACCGCTACGCGGGCTACCGCAAATGGTGCTTCGAGACGATGAAGGAAGCGCCCGAGGAGGAGCTCTGGGGCAAATGGCTGACCCCCGAGTATCCCAAATGGCGCATCCGCAAGAACGCCATCGAGCTGACCATCGAGTACCGCAACAAGGACGGCCGCCGCGTGGTGGCCCCGAACGGCGCGCAGTCCGTCAAGGACATGTACGCGAACGGCTACAAGCTGGGCATCATCTCCAACCTGGTCACCTCTCAGGAGATCCCCCGCTGGCTGAAGGAGGACGACCTGGAGCAGTACTTCGGCGCCGTGCTCCTTTCCTGCGTGGAAGGCATCCGCAAGCCCGATCCCGCGATCAGCGAGAAGGCCTGCCGCCTCCTGGGCGTGAAGCCTGAGCGCTGCGTCTATATCGGCGACAACCTGAACCGTGACGTGGAAGGCACCCGCGCCGCCGGCTTCGGCATGTTCATCCTCTATACCACCCCCGAGAAGCTGGCGAAGGAAAAGATCACCGACGAGAACCGTCCCGACGCGATCATCTTCGACTTCAGCGAGCTGAAAGAGATCTTCCCCGAGGCTCCCAAGGTGGCCTGGGACAAGGTCCGCCGCGTGTAAAGGAGCAGATTTATGGAAAACATCAAAGGCATCTTCCTGGACCTCGGCGGCACCTTCCGCGAGGTCTGCGAGAACCGCGCCTACTCCCTGGCGGCGCGCAAGCGCATCGCCGAGATCTGCGGCACGGACATGGACCCCGACGAGTACTACGAATTCCTGAACGCCCGCTATGACGTCTACCGCGATTGGGCGCTGAAGTATTACTGCGAGGCGCCTGAGAAATATCTCTGGACCCGCTGGCTCGTGCCCGAGCTGGACCGCGACTACATCGCCGCCCACGCCGTGGAGCTTACGCACTGCTTCCGCGACGCGAAGGGCGAGCGCCTGGTCGTGCCCGGCGGCGTCGAGACCGTGAAGGAGCTCATCGCCCGCGGCTACAAAATCGGCATCATCTCCGACCTGGTCGGCACTGAGGAGATCGACCAGTGGCTGGACGCGGACGGCATCCGCGACCTGTTCGCCACCGTGCAGCAGTCCTCCGTCACGATGCTCCGCAAGCCTCATCCCGCCATCTACTACCTGGCCATGGATGAGATGGGCGTCTGGGCCGACGAGTGTGTTTTCGTGGGCGACAATCTGACCCGCGACATCATCGGCGCGAAGGCCTCCGGCTTTGCCGGCACCGTCGCCGTCGACTATCCGGCCACGCCCCTCAAGAAGATCACCGCCGAGAATCAGCCCAGCTGCGTGATCAAGAGCTTCCCCGAATTACTGAATGTCCTGCCCGGCGGCGGCGTTTTCGACCCCGACAAGGCAGAACGGAGAGGAGTACAGGAATGAACTACCGTCTTGCAGGCGGCGATGCCATGGCCCGCGCCTTCGACAAGGTCTACGCGGCCGGCACCGACGATTATCACATGATCCCCCTGAATCTCACCGACAAGGACGGCGCGCCCGTCGGTCTGGTAAAGCCCGGCGACGGCGTCATCTTCTGCTGCCGCCGCGGCGAGCGCGAGGTCGAGCTGACCGACGCGTTCACCGACCCGAACTTCACCGGCTTTGCCCGGAAGAAGATCGAGCCTCTC
This sequence comes from Bianqueaceae bacterium, assembly GCA_045641505.1. Lineage (GTDB taxonomy): Bacteria > Bacillota > Clostridia > Lachnospirales > Bianqueaceae > JAZQNF01. Next base: position 2,325 of record JAZUHB010000058.1, read on the forward strand.
GACTTCGTGATCCTCACGATGTACAACGAGAAATACACCTACCTGCCCATCGCCTTCGCGCCCTCCAAGGTGCAGAAGACCCTGGCCGAGACCGTCTCCGCCGCGGGGCTCAAACAGCTCCACCTGGCCGAGAGCGAGAAATACGCCCACGTTACCTTCTTCTTCAACGGCGGCAACCAGACTCCGTTCCCCGGCGAGGACGACGTGAAGATCCCCTCCCCCAAGGGCATCGGCTTCGACCAGGTGCCCAGCCTCTCCCTCCCCAAGGTGGAAGAGACCCTGGAGGAAGGCCTGGAGAAGGGCTACGACTTCATCGTCACGAACTTCGCGAACGGCGACGTGGTCGGCCACACCTCCAATGACGCCGCGAAGCGCAGCGCCACCCGCGCCGTCGACGAGTACGTCGGCCGCGCCCTCCGCAAGGCCCTCGCCTGCGGCTACACCGTCTTCGTCACCGCGGACCACGGCAACATCGAGATCCTCCGCAAGAGCGACGGCGGCCCCCACGTGTCCCACACCTGCAACCAGGTCGCCTGCATCGCGGTCGGCCCCGAGGGCGACGCCGGCATCCGCATGGTCAAGCCCTCCGGCAAGCTCTGCGACGTAGCCCCCACCGTGCTCGCGGCGATGGGCCTCGGCAAGCCCGCCGAGATGGAAGGCGAGCCCCTCTTCTCCTTCGAGAAGAAGAGCAAGGTCCTGCTCCTCATCCTGGACGGCTGGGGACTGGGCGAAGAGAACGAGAACAATCCTCTGTACTCCCAGGAGACGCCCGTCTGGGACGGCCTCCTCGCGGAGCACGCCTACGCAAAGTTGGACGCCTCCGGCCCCGCCGTCGGCCTCGCCGAGGGTAAGACCGGCAACTCCGAGGCCGGCCACATCAACCTGGGCAGCGGCCGCGTGGTCGCGCAGGACGACGTCCGCCTCGACAACGCGATGAAGGACGGCTCCTTCGCGAAGAACCCCGTGTTCCTCGACGTCATCGACAAGGTCAAGGCCCGCGGCGGCGCGCTGCACCTGTTCGCGCTCCTCACCAAGAAGAGCTCCCACGGCTCCATCGACTACCCCACGACCCTGCTCGACATGGCCAAGGAAGCCGGCCTCACCGAGGTCTACGTCCACATCATCTTCGACGGCCGTTCCACCGATCCCGGCACCGGCAGCGCGCTCCTGCGTGAGTTCGGCGGCACGATGGAGGAAAAGGGCGTCGGCCTGATGGTCTCCGGCATCGGCCGCGGCATCGCGCTCGACCGCGACATGAACTGGGGCAGAATTCTCACCGCCTATCAGTCCCTGACTGAGGGCAAGGGAACGCAATATCAAGAGTAACAAACTCATCATAAATGAAGGAGAGTGTACTATGGATCAGGTTTTGAAAATCGGTATTATCGGCTGCGGCGCGATCGGCAAGGATCATTGCCGCCGCATCATCGAGACGGTTCCCGGCGCTACGGTCGTAGCTGTTTCCGACTATGTCGCGGAAGCCGCCGATTCCACTGCCGCCCGCTACGGCATCCGTTCCTACGGAAACGACTGCGACGGAATGATTAAGGATCCCGAGGTCGAGGCAGTCGTCATCACCTCCATCGATCCCACTCATCACGATTACGTCATGAAGGTTCTCGCCGAGAAGAAGTGGTGCTTCTGCGAAAAGCCCCTCAGCCAGAACGCCAAGGACTGCGAGGAAATCATCAACGAGGAAGTCAAGCTCGGCAAGCGTATGATCCAGGTCGGCTTCATGCGTCACTACGACCGCGGCTACGCGGAAATGAAGCGCATCATCGACTCCGGCGAGATCGGCGCTCCCCTGGTCATCAAGGCCTGCCACCGCAACGTCGCTCAGGGCCCCGGCTTCAAGACCGAGAACGGTGTCACGAACGTCGCCATCCACGAGCTCGACATCTGCCGCTGGCTGCTCGATGACGAATACGAGGATGTTCAGTGCGTGAAGGTCCGCCAGAGCGCCAACTCCAACAAGGGCTACGACAATCCTCAGGTCATGCTGATGCGCACCAAGAAGGGCTGCTTCATCGACGTCGAGGTTCAGGTGGCCGACGGTTACGGCTACGATATCCAGTGCGAGGTCGTTTGCGAGAACGGTACGGTCAAGCTTCCTGATCCCTATGCCGTCGTTCGCCGCAGCCGCCCCGCCGGCTGGGATTCTCTGAACCCCGCCGAATCCATGCCCATCATGACCGACTGGAAGGAGCGCTTCATCGAAGCCTACGACATCGAGTTCTGCAAGTGGGTCGAGGCCGTCCACGCCGGCAAGCTCACCGGTCCCTCCGCCTGGGACGGTTACGTTGCCTGCGTCGCCGGCGATGCCCTGAACGCTTCCCGCGGCACCAACCAGTTCCTCAAGGTCGAGACCATGGAAAAGCCCGAGATCTACAAATAATTTGCTCATAAAGGAGAAATTACAATGGCTAAAATTCGTGTCGGTGTTGCCGGTTACGGCACCATCGGTCAGCGTCTGGCTGACGGCGTTGCCCTTCAGGGCGACATGGAATTGGTAGGTATTGCCGATCTTGCTCCCACCCTTGCCATCCGCGCATTGGCCGAGAACGATATGATCGGTAACAACGGCGTAGAGTACAAGCTCTACCTCGTGGACGGCGCCAACAAGGAAGACTTCGACGCGCTGGGCATCCCCGTGGCCGGCTCCTTCGAGGAACTGTGCAGGAACGTCGACGTCATGCTGGACTCCTCTCCCGGCGGCGTCGGCGCCAAGAACAAGGAAATCTACGAGCGTCTGGGCGTCAAGGCCATCTTCCAGGGCGGCGAAAAGAACTCCGTCGCGGACGTGTTCTTCCACGGCTACGCGAACTATGAGAAGGGCCTCGGCCAGAACTACCTGAAGCTGACCTCCTGCAATACCACCGGTCTGATCCGTGCCGTCGACGCGCTGGACCGCGAGATCGGCATCGAGCGTGTTGCCATCACCATCATCCGCCGCGTGGCCGACCCCGGTGACTATCACCGCGGTCTGACCAACGCCCTGCAGATCGACAAGGCGCCCACCCACCAGGCCGTCGACCTGATGACCATCATGCCCCACGTGAACGCCACCGGCATCCTGGTGCACACCCCCGTGACCCACGGCCACATCATCACCGTGGTTGCCACCGCCCGCGACGGCAAGAAGATCACCAAGGAAGAGGCTCTGGCTATTTTCCAGAAGCATCCCCGCATCCGTGTGGTCTCCATCGACGAAGGCTTCAAGGGCAACGCCAGCCTGTTCAAGTACGCGCGTGACCTCGGCAACCGCCGCGGCGACATGTATGAGATCGCGATCTGGGAAGACTCCATCGTCGAGACCGGCAACGATATCATGTTCGCCATCAACATCCCGCAGGAGTCCGTCACGATCCCCGAGACCATGGACGGCATCCGCGCCTGCATGAAGATGCAGATGACCCGCGAGGAAGGTACCGCAAAGACCAACGAGTACCTGAAGATCGGACGTTTCAAGAAGTAATTCACAATACTGTCTTTCGAAAGGAAGAAAACCATGCGTTTCGGGATCCGTACTCTCGATGAACTGCCGGTAGAGGGCAAGACTGTCCTCTGCCGGGTGGACATCAACCAGCCGGTGGACCGGGCGACGGGGACGCTGAAAAGCACGAACCGCATCCGCGCCTGCGTCCCCACCATCCGCGAGCTCTCCGACCGGGGAGCCAAGGTGGTGCTGATGGCTCACCAGGGCAGCGACATCGAATACAAGAACTTCTATACGACCGCGCCCCACGCGAAAGTACTTGCGGAACTCCTCGGCCGTGAGGTAAAATGGATCGATGACGTATGCGGCCCCGCCGCGCGCCAGATGATCCGGGAACTTCAGAACGGCGAGATCCTTCTGCTCGACAACGTCCGCTTCGTTTCCGAGGAACAGACGCTGTTCGAGACCAAGCTCTGCCTCACCCACGAGCAGCAGGCGCAGACCCTGCTGGTGCAGAAGCTGGCGCCTCTGGGCGATTACTACGTGTGCGACGCCTTCGCGGCGGCCCACCGCGATCAGCCCTCCCTCTGCGGCTTCGAGCAGCTGCTCCCCTCCGCGATGGGACGTCTCTTCGAGCAGGAATACTGCGCGGTTTCCTCCGTCATGGAGGAGCCGGCCCGTCCCTGCGTGTTCGTGCTGGGCGGCGCGAAGATCGCGGACGCTTTCCAGATGATGGAGACCGTCCTCTCCCGCGGCGTCGCGGACACGATCCTCACCGGCGGCCTCGTGGCCAACATCTTCCTTGCCTCTCAGGGGCGGGAGATCGGCCAGGGCAGCCTCGACTTCATCATGAAGTCCAACTACGGCGAGTTCATCCCCAAGGCGGCCGAGATCTACGCGAAGTACGGCGAGAAGATCGTCCTGCCCGAGGATCTGGCCTGGGTGAAGGACGGCGAGCGCTTCGAAGCGAAGCTCGGCATGGTCCCCGCGGAAGCCGCGGCCGTCGATATCGGCCACGCGACCGCTTCCTGCTACCGTAACGTCATCTGCGCTGCCAGGACCGTGTTCGTCAACGGTCCCGCCGGCGTGTTCGAAAAGCCCGAGAGCGAGTACGGCACGAAGGAAATCTGGCAGGCGCTCGCCGACACGGAGGCCTACACGGTCCTCGGCGGCGGCGACAGCATCACGGCCACTGAAAAGTATCAGCTGACCGACCGCATCGGCTACATCTGCACGGGCGGCGGCGCGCTGATCCGTTTCCTCAGCGGCGAAGAGCTTCCGGTAGTCAGGGCCCTGCGCCACGGCTCCCAGCTATAAAACTCCTACGAGGTAATCAAATGGAAATCCAAGAGAAAAAGCAATTGCAGGCTTTCGCCTGCCGCATCCGGAAGGCGGCCGTCTACGCCATCCACGCCATCGGATCCGGCCACATCGGCGGAGCCCTCAGCATCGCTGACGTGCTGAGCGTCCTGTACAGCCGCGAGATGAAGATCGATCCCTCGAATCCCAAGTGGGAAGACCGCGACAAGCTGGTCTGCTCCAAGGGCCA
>JAZUHB010000059.1:0-19129 GCA_045641505.1 Bianqueaceae bacterium
TTTGAAAAGCGCGTACACCGTCTGTCCCGCCCGGCCGCCGTTCCCGACGCCATCGCCGAGGCAGCTGCCGTGATCCGCGCCGCCAAGAAGCCCCTCCTCATCTGCGGCGGCGGTGTCCGCTACGGTGAGGCCCACGAAGAGTTCAAGGCCTTCGCGGAGGCCTTCGGCATCCCCTTCGGCGAAACGCAGGCCGGCAAAGGCGCCGTCCTCTATGACCACGAGCTGAATCTCGGCGGTATCGGCGTCACCGGCTGCTCCGCGGCCAACGAGATCGCCAAGGAGGCCGATGTCATCATCGGCGTCGGCACCCGCTACACCGATTTCACCACCTCCTCCAAGTGGCTCTTCAAGGCGGACGCCAAGTTCGTCAACATCAACGTTTCCGCCTTCCAGGCTGAGAAGATGAACGCCGCCGTGCCGGTCGTCGCCTGCGCCAAGCGCGCGCTGCCCGCCCTGCAGGCCGCTCTCAAGGGCTACAAGGCCTCCTACAAGAACGAGGTGAAGGATGCCCGCGCCCGCTGGTTCAAGGAGCTGGACCGTCTGGCGAACACCTGCTACGGCCCCGGCTACGAGCCCGAGGTCAAGGACGCCAACATCGGCTCCGTCGAGCGCTTCGCGAAGGACATGAACGCGGATCTGACCCAGACCGCCGTGCTGGCCGCCTTCAACCGCCTGATCGACGCGGACTCCGTGGCCATCGGCTCCTCCGGCTCCCTGCCCGGCGACATGCAGCGCATGTGGTGCGCCCGCTCCCTCGATTCCTACAACATGGAGTACGGCTACTCCTGCATGGGCTATGAGATCAGCGGCGCCCTCGGCGTCAAGTACGCCATCGGCGACCGTGACGTCTACGCGATGGTCGGCGACGGCAGCTTCAACATGCTGCACTCCGAGCTGATCACCGCCGTCCAGGAGCACAAGAAGATCAACGTCTGCGTCTTCAACAACGCTTCCTTCGGCTGCATCAACAACCTGCAGGTCGGCCACGGCAACAAGACCCTCTGCACCGAGCTCCGCTTCCGCGGCGAGGACGGCGAACACAGCGGTAATTTCATCCCGGTCGACTACGCGAAGATCGGCGAGGCCTACGGCGCGAAGAGCTTCACCGTCACCACGATGGACGAGCTTACCGAGGCGATCGAGGCCGCGAAGAAGATCAAGGATCAGCCCGTCGTCTTCGATATCCGCGTGCTGCCCAAGTCCATGACCGACGGTTACGGTTCCTGGTGGCGCTGCGGCGACGTCGAGGTTTCCGAGCGTCCCGAGCAGGCCGGTGTTTTCGCGGACCATCTGGAGCATCTGGAGAACGCGAGAAAGTTCTGAGAAAATATGAGTAAAAAAATCCCGGGAGAGTGATCTCCCGTGATTTTTTTTACAATAACGGCGGGGCGGGGCCGCGGAATAACGGCCGGCGATGCCGGCAATAACGGCGCGGCAGAGCCGCAATTACGGCGCGCTGCGCGCGCAATAACGGATTACCTTGTTCAGTCGACCTCGTTGGCCCACGGAATGGCTTGCTGGGCGCCGGGGCGGGTGACGGTGACGGAGGCCGCGCGGTTCGCGTAGCGGAGCGCCGCCGCGAGGGTATCGCCCTTGGAGAGGCGGGTCGCCAGCGCGCCGCAGAAGGTGTCGCCGGCCGCCGTGGTGTCGACCACGGGCCGCTTGATCGCGTCCTCGTGCAGGAGCTCGCCCGCGGAGACGCAGCAGTAGCCCTTGCTGCCCAGCGTGACCACGACCGAGGCCACACCCTGCGCCTGCAGCGCCTTCGCGCCCTCGCAGATGCACTCGCAGCCGGTCAGGCCGCGGAGCTCGGTCTCGTTGGGGATCACGATATCGACGAAGGGAAGGAACTCGCAGATCGCCTGGTCGAAGGGGGCGGGGTTCAGCACCGTCGTCATGCCCTTCTCTCGGGCCTGCCGGAGCGCGTAGCCGACCACGGGGATCGGGTTCTCCAGCTGGACCAGCAGCAGGTCGCCGGGCCGGGCGTCGGCCAGAAGCCGGTCGACGTCGCCCTCCTCCGCCATGCCGTTCGCGCCGGAATCGAGGATGATGCGGTTGTCGTGGTCGACGATCACGATCACCGCGACGCCGGTGGAGACGCCGGGGATCCGGCGCAGGCGGGAGGTATCCGTGCCGCAGGAACGGAGGCTCTCCGTCAGGCGGTCGCCGAAGCCGTCGTCGCCGATGCAGCCGCCCATCACGCAGTCCGCGCCGAGCTTGCCGCAGGCCACCGCCTGGTTCGCGCCCTTGCCGCCGGGGTTCGTCATGAAGCCGCTGCCGTGCAGGGTCTCGCCCTGGAGCACCTCGCGGGGGCTCTGGATCACGAGATCCATGTTCAGACTGCCGAAAACGTAGACCTTGCTCATATTCTTCCCAATTCTGCCGTTTCTTTGGCCAGCTCCCGGATGGAGAGCTTCTTGATCTTGCGCATGTAGGTGATCAGCTCGTCGCCGATGGGGTCGGTCCAGGAGGACGCGATCTCGCGGCCGCCGGCCACCGCCACCGCCGTCGCGATCTGGGCGGCGTTGCAGTCGACGTCGCAGCCTTCCATCGCGATGATGTGCATCGTGCGGTCGAAATCGCCGTTTCCGAACCAGAGCGCCACGACCTCGGCGCAGGCGTTCGGATAGGCGTGGATCCAGTTGTAACGGGCGTAGCGAGCCTCACAGGGCTTCCAGGCGGCCTGCCAGTCCTCGGACTCCTCGCAGCGCTCCAGCGCGAAGCGCACCACAGAGGCGTACTCGCTGTCCGCGGGGATCAGGGAGACGGCCTCGCGGACAATCTCGCGCAGGTCCGACTTCACGTAGGCGAGGGAGGTCAGGATCGCGTTGAAGACCTCGCCCAGGATGCCGTTGCCCGCGTGGGAGACCGAGCCGTCCATGAAGGCGTAGCGGGCGGCCTTGCGGACGTTGCCGGGGGCCACCATGCCGCAGACCGCGCCGCGCATCTGCGCGCCGATCCACTCGCGGTAGGGGTTGTTCAGACGGCCGCTCTCGGGCGGGTAGATGCCCAGCTTGAGGTTGCGGAGCGCGCGGTCCTCGGCGGACCAGCCGGTGGGCACCAGCGCGACCCACTGGTCGGCGATGTCGGCCGCGGTGAGCTTCTCCCGCGCCTGCCGGAGGGCCTCCAGGAAGGCCAGCTCGTAGGTGATGTCATCGTTGTAGGTGTTGGGCGTCCGGACGTAGCCGCGGATCTCGCCGAAGGCCTTCCGGAGGTTCTCGCCGGTGTAGCCCTCGATCGCGGTGCCCAGGGCGCCGCCGCAGATCTGCGCGGTCCAGCCGAGGGTGCTCAGGCGCTCGTACTCGGCCTGATCCTTCGTGAAGGGGTAGACCGGCAGCTCGACCGCCGCCTCGTACTGCTCGAAGCTTTCGTAAAGGACGTAGTTCCAGTAGGGATGGTCAGACAGCTTCGGGGCGCGGTTCAGTTCGAGGAACACGCGGGCGGCGAGGCGCGCCATCTCGGCGTGATCGCCGGTTTCGCGGGCGCGGGTGCCGGCCTCGATCAGTTTCTCGGCCTCGGTCACGTCGTAGCCCATGTTCTCGGTATCCTGGATCGCGGCGACGATCACGTGCTCCGTGGCGCCGGAGCCGGGCACATTGCTGCGCCAGTAGTTTTCCGCCCAGAGGTTGTCCTCGCGTTCGGAGTCACTGCATTCGCTCCAGCCCTGCTCCTCTTCCTCGAGGATCACGGGGACAGAACTCTGGATCGTTTCGCATTCGATCTCCCAGGCTTTTTTTGCGTTCGGGGTCATTTCTTTTTCTCTTTTCTCTTTACGGCCACGGCGTAGATCACGAGCGCGGCCAGGGTCATCAGATAAGGAAGGGTGTTCAGCAGCTCATAGGGCAGCTCCAGGACCGTCTGGGCGCCGACGGAGAAGTAATCCACCGCGCCGAAGAGGAAGGAGAACAGCGCCGTCCGCCAGGGGCTTCCGAGGCCCATCGCCTCGGCCGCGATGCCGATGAAGCCGCGGCCCGCCACCATGCCGGCGGAGAAATACTGCAGATAGCTCATGGAAAGGTAGGCGCCGCCGAGGCCCGCGAAGATGCCGCAGAACACGAGCGCCTTGGTCTTCACGGCCTTCGTGTCGATGCCGACGCTTTCGGCGGCCTGCGGATTGAAGCCGGTCGCCTTGATCTGCGTGCCGAGCTTCGTGCGGTTCAGCAGCCACACCAGGAAGAAGGCCGCGAGGATCGCCAGCCAGAAGAGCAGGCTCTGATCGAACAGGAGCCGGCCGAGCACCGGGATGTCGCGCAGCACGGGGATGCTGAGCTTCGGGATCGCGACGGCCGCCGCGGCGGAGGAATCACCCTTCACGCCGAGGACCGCGTAGAGGATGTACACCGCGAGGCCGCTGGCCAGGGTGTTCAGCGCGATACCGGAGAGGAAGCTGTCGGTGCGAAGCCGAAGCGCCGCGAAGGCCAGAATCATGGACATCGCCACGCCCGCCGCCACGGCCGCGAGCAGACCCAGCAGCCAGCTGTTCGTAAAATGGCTCACGAGGGTGCCGCAGACCGCGGCCACGCTCATCGCGCCCTCGATGTTGATGTTGACGATGCCCGCCCGGTTCGAGATCAGGGCCGCGAAGGCCGCGAAGACGATGGGCAGCGCGAAGGTCACGGAGGAAACGAGGAAGTCCTCGCTGAAGATAAAGGAAATCATTCCGCCGCCTCCTTTCCCTCGGGCTCGGCGGAAGCCTCCGCCGCGGGTGCCGCGGGCGCGGCCTCAGCCGCCTCTCTCCGCTTCTTCCGGCGGCGGTCCGCCAGGAATTTCGCGCCGAAGAGGATGATGATGACGCCCTGGATGATGTAGATGACCTCGTTCTGCACGTCCGTGTAGAGGGCCATCTGCTGCGCGCCGACCCGGAGATACGCCAGGAAAAGCGCCGCGAAGGGTACCAGGAAGGGATTGTTCTTCGCCATGATCGCGATGACGAAGCCGTCGAAGCCGTAGTTCGGCAGCGACTTCCAGGCGAAGCGGTAGTAGTTGCCCAACATGTAGGTGCCGCCGCCGAAGCCGGCCAGACCCGCGCCGATGAGCTGCGAGTAGACCACGACCCGGTCCGTGCGGATGCCGGCGTAGTCCGCGAAGCCACGGTTGTCGCCGGTCATGCGGAGCGCGTAGCCCCAGCGGGTCCGGAACAGGAAGATGCCCGAAAGGACCGCCGCCGCGAGGGCCAGCAGGAAGCCGGAGGAAAGCTCGTCGTCCTGGTTCAGGAAGGGCAGCTTCGCGTAATCCTCCAGATATTTGGTGACGTTGGTGTTGTCCGGATCGCCCACGACGTGGTTCACGAGGTAGAGCACGACCCAGAGCACGATGTAGTTGAGCATCAGGGACGAAACGAATTCGTCGACGCCGAGGCTGCTCTTGAGCTTCGCCGGGACATAACCCAGGATCACCGCCGCGAGCGTTCCCAGCAGGATGCAGGCGAAGGGGATCAGGGGACTTGCGCCCTCACGGCAGAGCTCGGGCGCGAGCACCGCGGACACGAAGGCGCCCAGGAAGAAGCCGCCTTCCACGAACATGTTGAACTGTCCCGCCCGGCTCATCAGGCAGACCGCCGCGCCGGTGAACATCAACGGGATCGCCTCGGTGAGGATGCGGCTCAGGTTGTAGCTGTCCGCGAAGGGCTCGGTCAGGAACACGCGGATCGCCTCGGCCGGCTCGTGGCTGGCGATGGCGATGATGCCGATGGCGATGCCCAGCGAGAGAGCCAGCATGAGGAGCGTGCGGCAAAGCTCCGGCAGCACGCGCTTCGCGAAGGAGGAAAACTTATTCATCCGCCGCGCCTCCTTTCTTCTCCAGGCCGAGCATGTAGCGTCCCAGCTGCATCTCGTCGACGGAGGAGGGATCGTCGATCTCCGCGGAGATCTCGCCGCCGTGGAACACGAGGATCCGGTCGGCCAGCGCGAACACCTCCGCCAGGTCGGCGGAAATCAGGAGCACCGCGGCGCCCCGGTCGCGCATCTCGACGAGCTTCTTGTGGATGATCTCGATCGCGCCGACGTCCACGCCGCGGGTCGGCTGGTCGGCCACCACGAGGGCGGGGTCGGCGTCCAGCTCGCGGGCGACGATGACCTTCTGCATGTTGCCGCCGGAGAGCATCCCGAGCGGCTGGGAGAGAGCGCCCTTGATCTTGTACTTTTCGATCTGCGAGAGGCCCCGGGCGCGCAGCTTCTTTTCTTTCACGAAGCCCGCGGCGGAGTTCTCGGAAAAGTCCAGGGCGATCAGGTTGTCATAGATGGAGGCCGCCGGGTCGCAGCCGGTGCGGAGCCGGTCCTCCGGGATGTGGGACATGCCGAGCGAGCGGATCGCCTTCCGGCGGAGGCCCCGCAGGTCCTTGCCGCGGAACGTGACCGTTCCCTCGTAGCGGGACAGCGCGCCCACGACGGCGGCCGCGGTTTCCTGCTGGCCGTTGCCCTCGACGCCCGCGATGCAGAGGATCTCGCCGCGGCGGGCGGAGAAGCTCACGCCGGCGACCGCGGGCTTTCCGCCCCGTCCGGCCACGCGGAGGTTCTCGACCCGGAGCAGCTCCGAACCGGGCTCGGCGGGGGTCTTGGGCACGCGCAGGTCGATGTCGCGTCCCACCATCAGATTGGAGATCTCGGCCTCGCTCACGTCCGCCACGTTGTAGACGCCGACGGTGCGGCCGCCGCGCATGACGGTGATGCGGTCGCAGAGCTCCTTGATCTCCTTCAGCTTGTGCGTGATCAGGATCACGGTATAGCCGTTTTCCTTGAGCAGGCGGAGCTGACGGAACAGCTCCTCGGTTTCCTGGGGCGTGAGCACCGCGGTGGGCTCGTCCAGGATCAGGATGCGGGCGCCCCGGCAGAGGACCTTGAGGATCTCCACCTTCTGGGCGGTCGACACGCTCATCTCGCCGGCGCGTTCGTCCAGGTCGAGCTTCATGTCGTAGCGTTCGCAGAGCGCGCGGGCCTCTTCCTTCATTTCCTTCTTGCGGAGGGTGCCGAAGGGGCCGGTCTTCTCGACGCCGAAGAAGATGTTCTCCCAGGCGGTGAACTGGTTCACCAGCATGAAATGCTGATAGACCATGCCGATGCCCAGGGCGTTCGCGTCCCTGGGAGAGCCGATCTCGACCTTTTTGCCGTCGATCCGGATCTCGCCCTCGGCCTTCTCCGCCCCGTAGAGCACCTTCATGATGGTGCTTTTGCCGGCGCCGTTCTCCCCGGCGATGGCGTGGATCTCGCCCTTCGCGATGCCCAGCCAGGCCCGGTCATTCGCCAGGACACCGTTCGGATAGACCTTGGTGATGTCCCGCATCTCGATGTAATTCTGCATGGGTTTCCTTTATTTCGTGGGATCCAGACTGTCGAAGAGCCCGTTCAGCTCCTCGGTGCTCATGTAACGCTTGAGGCCGCTCTTCACGGTCAGGGTGCCGGCCGCGATCTGCGCCGCGACATCCGCCAGATAGGCGCGGTCCGCCTCGGAGACGGTGGCGCGGAAGTTCGCGTTGTCGACGTAGCCGATCTTGCCCTCCGCGATGCCCAGGACCTCCAGGTCGCCGTAGGTCAGGGTGCCGGCCAGGAAGGCCTCGCAGGCCTCGTAGAGCGCGTCGCCCACGCGCTTCTCGATGGAGGTGACGATGACCGCCGCCTTCTCGGGATCGCTGTTCTCATAATAGGAATACTGGTCGCTGTCGACGCCGATGATGTGCTTGCCGGAGAGCTTCGCCGCCTCGATGCAGCCGATGCCGGCCTGGGAGGCCGCGGCGAAGAGGACGCTGACGTCCTTGCCGTAGTAGGTCTGGGCGAGGGACTTGCCCTTGGGGCTGTCCACGAAGTCGCCGATGAAGGAGAGGTAGGCGCCGGTATCCGCGCCGCGCTCCGCGTTCACCGCCGCAACGCCCTGCATGAAGCCGCAGGCGAAGTCGTTGATGACATCGTTGGCCGCGCCGCCGATGAAGGCGGTGTTGGCCGCGCCGTCCTCCGCGGACATGAGCGCCGCCAGAACGCCGGCGAGATAGCCGCCCTCATTCTGGCTGAACATGATGGAGTGGACCGTGGGGAAGGAAGCGGCCGCGCCGTCCTTGATTTCGGTATCGAAAATGATGAAGCGGCGATCCGCGTATTTTTCTTTTTTGACGAGACGCTGCAGGGGCTCCCGCATGTCCGTGGTACCCACGATGATCAGATCGTAGGCTTCATTGGCCGTCTTGGTAAGGGTGGACTCGTAGACGGTGGCGTCGCTGGAGCCCATCTCGACGATCTTGACCTCCGCCTCGGGATGGTCTTCCCGGAAACGGAGCAGGCCGGCGTTGGCGGAATCCCAGAAGGACATGTCGCCCAGGTCGCCGGAAATCAGAAGCGCCACGCGGAACACGCCGTCGTCCAGGGACGCGACGCCGGAGGGGGCGCTGCTCTCCTCGCCGCCGCCTCCGCAGGCAGTCAGCGTGAAGGCGGAAAGGGCCATCAGTACGCACAGAAGCAACGCAAGTAGCTTTTTCATATTAACCTCCCGAAAGGATGAAAACTTGGCAGACCATACATTTTTACAGGAAAAAGGGAGACATCCGGGCCGGCCTCACCGACCGGCCCGGAAGCAATCAGCCTATCGGCCGTTTCATTACCACTGAACCGTTTCGTAAGAAACGAGGATGTAGTCGCCTTCAAAAACATGAACGTCGTTGATAGCGAAGTTGGTGGGGTTGTTGCCCTGATAGTACCACATCCAGTAGTTAGGATCTTCGTTGGAATAGTTACCGATGTTGGTAATGAAACCTTCGAGGATACCGGCCTGAGAAATACCCTTCTCAAGAACCGCCGCATAAGCGAATTCGCAGGCATACAGGGTATCGGAGGTAACGGTCACCTTGCCGCAGAAGAGGACATCCTCACCGGCAACGATTTTGACGTTGGCGGTAACGGTGCCGGCCCAGTCGCTGGCGCCTTCTACTTTGTAAGTAGTGGTGTCTTCGCCGACCTTGAAGGGGGTCTCAGTCTTCGCGCAGGCTACCATGCTGACGGTCAGCAGAGCTGCAAAAACGAGTGCAAGAACCTTTTTCATTTTGTTTCTCCTTATAAAAATGTATTTATTGAAACGGCTGATGCCGTAATCAATCGATGAGGAAGGGATTGGAGATGGCATAAATGCCCCAGTCGCCGAGCGCTTCGATGAGGATCCAGTCCTGAGAGGCGACTTCGACGGTGATCTCGCCGACATAATCGGTCGTGCCGGCGCAGTCGAACGTCTGAACGATTTCACCGTTTCGGACGATGCGCAGAGTCTCGAGGCCATCGCGGCAGAAGATATCGGCGGAAATGGTCACGGTGCCGTCAGCGGCGGTGACATGGTCGCCGTAAACAGCGCCGTCGATGCTGCAGTTGAGGATCGGACCGTTGGAGATGAAGCTGTGGCCGTTTTTCAGCGCGTCGAGCACGTTCTCCTGGTTGAGGTCTTCGCCGTTCAGATGCACATAGGTGGTGGGGTTGCCGCAGTACTTACCCATATAGCGGCAGAGATTGTAGTACTCAGACAGGGTATAGCTTTCCTGTCCGATGTAGGCGCGCTTGGTGCTGTCGGCAGGGCCCTGGGAGTCATGGTTGTCGGTGCCGCCGGTGGCTGCGATGAACGCGCCGCCGTCCTTCATCCGGTTCAGGCAGTCATACCACAAGAGCTTGGCGCTGTTGTTCTGGTTTTCGGCGTTCTTCGTGTCGAAGCGGCTGTCCGGCACGGTGAAGTAGCCGTTCCAGATTTCGATGGTATCGAAGGTTGCGATGGCCTCGTAATCGTCTTCGGCGAGGAAGTTCATCGCACCCATGTTGGTGGAGGAATAGGGATGATTGATCTGCGCGAGGCCGCCCTGACGCTGGGCCTGCCGGGCGATGTAGATGATCTTCTCGCGGGCATAGTCGTTCTTTTGGGCACTGGAGCGCTCGGCTTCGGTAAAGCCGATTTCATACTTATCGAAGGTCATGCCGGTGCCGAGGGTGTTGAAGTGACCGAACTCGGTCGTGTTCTCGACGCCGTCGAAGCCCCGGAAAATGCGCTTGGTGCCATCGGTTTCGGTCAGCACGTTCACGGTGGTTTCACGCCACTCGGCGAGGCCGCGGCTGACATTATGGTCAGTCAGGAACCCCCAGTAAAGGCCGACGGAGGAATTGGCGACCGCGGCGCTCTCGATGGAGTCCGCGCCGTCGGAATAGTTCGTGTGCTGATGCGCATCGCCAGCAATCCAGCCATCCGCGTAGGAATCGTTGAGCTGGTTCAGGCGGACATCCTGCAGGTAGTAAATCTTCAGGCTCTCGACGGTGATTTCCACTGTCTTGGTGGAAAACTCCGTGCCCTTATTGAAGATGAGGGTATACTGACCGGGCGCCAGCTGAAGGTTGTAGCCGCCGTAGGCGTTGGTGACGGTACGGTAGGCATTGTTGTCCCCGTCGATGACCAGAATGCCCGCCGTCAGCATGTCTCCGTTGCCGGACAGCACCTTGCCGCGGACCTTGCCGCAGGGAACGGCCTGTTCTTCTTCCTGAACGGGCTCGGGGGCGGGCTGGCAGGCCGCGAAAGAAGCGCAGAAAAGGACTGCGCAAAGCAGAACAGAAAGACTTCTCACGTACTTTTTCATCTTTCGACCTCGCGTTTTATAATAAAATGTATTGACTCTTCAATAAATCAATGAAATAATATTTTCATACCATTTTCAACCAAGGAAATGCCAAAAACTATGCAAATCGAGCCAAACATCACAATCTTCGACACGACGCATCTGAGCGCGGAGCATCCGCTCTCCCCTGAGGGCTCCCTGTACAGCTCCTACCTGTCGGAAACCCCTTCGGCGCTCCATTATCACGACTTTTTCGAGATCGGCTACTGCGAGCGCGGCGCCGGCATTTTCAACGTCGACGGCGACCCGATCCCCTTCCACGGCGAGTGCGTGAGCATCATCTACGAGGGGCAGGCCCACATCGCGCAGAGCACCAATGCGGAACGGAGCTTCTGGCATTTCCTCTACATCGATCTGTCCCTGCTCTTCGCCGGCGGCAACCTCGCGGGCCCGGAGGCGTTGGGACGTCGGCACTGCCTGCACTGGCAGGACTACTCCTTCCCCTGCATCCTGCCGCGGAGCGAGTATCCGGAGTTCTTCGAGCTGGTGCGCCAGATCCTGCGGGAATCCTCCGAGATGAACGAGCTCGCGCTGGAAAGCATCCGCGGACTGGTCTACGCCCTCCTCGTCAAGCATGAGCGGCTTTTCGTGCCGCTCTCCGACAGTGTGCACGCCGGATCGGCCTCGCGCGTCCGGCTGATGCAGGAGCTGGAGCCCGCGCTGAACTATATCAACGAGCACTTTGCCGAGCCGGTCACGGTCGACCAGCTGGTGGCGGTCTCCTCCCTCTCGAAGAGCAATCTGCAGCGGAAGATGATCGCGCTGACGGGCCGGCCGCCGCTGCAGTACGTGCACCTGACCCGGCTGAAATACGCCTGCGCCCTGCTCACGGACCGGAGCCGCTCCATCGCGGACGTCGCCGGCGAGGTGGGCTACAATCTGTCGAGCTTCAACCGCGAGTTCCGCAAGGAATTCGGGGCCTCGCCCTCGGAATGGCTGAAGAAGCGCGAAAAATAATTATTACGATGGAAATAAAAAACGAGCCGGGCTCCCGCAGGAACCCGGCCCGTTTCATTCAGGCAGTGTATTCAGCCCGGCGCGCTCAGGCGTTGGCTTCCGCCGCGGCCTTCCGCTCCGCTTCCTTCGCCTTCTTGGCGTCGGAGAGCTTGCGGAGCAGGCGGACCAGCTCGGCCTTCTCGTCATCGGTCAGGCAGGCGAAGCGCTCGGCCCGGCGGGCTTCACGCTCGGCCTTCTTCGCGGCGATGAAGGCGGCAGCCTTCTCGCTCACGGCGTAGCGGATCTCGCCGTCGGCGAAATCGGCGGTCACGAGACCCTTCTCCTGAAGCAGGTAGAGCTTCGCGGAGAGCGCGACGGCGGGGACGTTCAGCTTCTCGGCCAGGGCCTTCTGGCTCAGGCTGCCGCCCTTGTACAGGGTGCGCATGACAGAGCCGAAGCCCTCCGGCTTGCGGCCGCCGCGATGGCAGGGCGCGCCGTAGCCCATGGGGCCGAAGCCGGGACCGAAGCCGCGACCGGCAAATTCGGGACGGCCGAAGCCGGGGCCAAAGCCGCGGCCGGCAAATTCGGGACAGCCGAAGTCGGGGCCAAAGCCGCGGCCGGCAAACTCGGGACGGAAACCATGGCCCATCGGACCGTAGCCCTTGTGGCAGCCATGACCCATGGGGCCGTGGCCCTTATGGCAGCCATGACCCATAGGACCGTGGCCCTTGTGGCAGCCGTGGCCCTTATGGCCGCGCAGCTCTCTCCAGAGCTCGTTCAGTTCCATCTCGACAGTCTTCTCAGTATTGTTCTCATTCATGTTCATGTTCGTATCCTCCTTGATTTCGTTCACAGATTTTCCTTCAGCATTATAATAGTCACACATTTCGCATTCTCCTTTCACGCGCGCGGGGCGCAGGCAGATCACTTGTCAGGTACCTGACGGCAACAGTATTTTTTTGTACCTTTGCCGGAGGCCTCAGCCCTCTTCGTAAGGTACCTGTTTATTATATAGCAGGTACCTTACTTTTGCAAGTACTTTTTTGAAAATTTTTTCAGATTTTTTCACTTTTTCGGCAAAAAATCCCGAAATCAGCCCCAAAATAGCCAAAAAAAGAAAGAAGACGTCCGAAAACGTCTTCTTTTTCCTATTATTTTGCCTCTTCCTCCGTCACCTTCCCGAAGGCAAGCTTCAGGAAAATCGCGCTGAAGATCAGCGAAATGACCTCCGCGATGGGGAAGCACAGCCAGATCAGCTCCAGCCGCCCGGTCAGCGACAGCAGGTACGCCGCCGGAATCAGCGCGACCACCTGGCGGAAAATCGAGGTGATCAGGCTGTAAACCGGCTTGCCCATGGCCTGGCAGGCCGAGCCCGCGATGATGCAGAAGCCGGCCAGCGGGAAGTGAGTGCCGATGATGCGCAGGGCCGGCACGCCGACCGAAAGCATCTCCTCCGTGGGCGAGAACATCCCCAGGAGCGTCTTCGGGATCGTCTCGAAGAGCACGAAGCCGATCACCATAATCACGACCGCGGTCGCGACCGTGAGCCAGACGGTCTTCCGCATCCGCTCGTATTTCCGCGCGCCGAGGTTGTAGGAAACGATGGGGATCATCGCGTTGTTCAGGCCGAAGCAGGGCATGAACACGAAGCTCTGGATCTTGAAGTAGGCGCCGAGCACGGCGGTGGCCGCCTCGGTAAAGCCGATCAGGATCTGGTTCAGCAGGAAGATCATCAGGGAGCTGATACACTGCATCAGGATGCTCGGGAAGCCGATGCGGTAGATGTCCGCGGCGATCTTCTTCCGGAAGCGGATGTTCTTCCAGCGGAGCCGGATCTCGGGATTATGCCGGAGATTCAGATACAGCGCGATCGCCGCCGCGAGGAACTGTCCGCAGACCGTCGCCACCGCCGCGCCCCTGACCTCCAGCCGGGGGAAGCCGTAGCGGCCGAAGATCCAGATCGGGTCCATGATGATGTTGAAGACCGCGCCGGTCAGCTGCGGGATCATCGCGAGATCCGTCCGGCCGGTCGACTGCAGCAGCCGCTCGCCCAGCACCTGGGCGAACAGCGCGAACGAGACGCCCATGACGACCGTGATGTAGTCGGTGCCGTAGGAGATGATCTGCGCGTTTTCGGTCTGGCTGCGGAAGAAGGGCTCCGCGCAGAACACGCCGACGAGCGCGAAGACCACGCTCATGATCAGATAGAGCAGGATGCCCGTGCCGGCGGCCCGGTCGGCGCTCTCCTGGTCCTTCGCGCCCAGCGCGCGGGAGATCAGCGCGTTCAGACCGACGCCGGTGCCGACGCCGAAGCCGATCAGCAGATTCTGCAGCGGGAAGGCGAGGCTCAGGGCGTTCAGCGCGTCCTGGTTGAGCCGCGCCACGTAGATGCTGTCCACGATGTTGTAGAGGGCCTGGAAGAGCATCGATGCCATCATCGGGGCAGCCATCGTGAACAGGAGCTTACCCACGGGCATGACGCCCATCTTGTTTTCTGTCGCTTGTGTTTCCTGATTCATTTCCTCATTCTTCAGAAGCACGGATGGCCGCAAGGCCTTCCTTCGCTTCCGCGGTTTCCTTTTCGATATTCATAAAAAGCAGGATGGCGAACATGGCCGCCGCCACCAGCGCGGGCACCCAGCCAAGCAGCGCGCAGATGGTGGAGAGGGTCTTTTCGGTCTGGCCAAGGCCAAGCGCGGCATCGAAGCCCGCGATGGCCAGCGCGCCGGTCATCAGTCTGACCGCGCCGGCCTCCGCCAGCTTGGAGGCCAGATTGTCGCCCGCCGCGACCATGGAGTCGATGCGGCGGCCGTTCTTGTACTCCACGATATCCGTAATGTTGTTGCGGTTCGTGTTGAACATGACGAAGGTGATGGTCCCGCCCACAGCCACGGTGAACGCGTTGATGTAGATGTTGACCATGGAGTAGGGATTGATGATGAAGGGGATCTTGCCGACCACCTGCACCAGCGCGCCCAGAAGCATCGTCTTCTTGCGGCCGATCTTCCTGTCGATCCAGGGCGTCAGCAGCGACAGCGCGACGGAGACGACCAGGTAGACCGCCAGGATGGGCGTGGCCTTGCTCGAGGCGCCCAGGATGTAGGCCGCGTAGTAGTTGATGTTGTTCATCACCAGCGCGGTGCAGATGCCGTAGCAGATGATGTAGAGCATGTTGATGACCCAGGAGCGGCTCTTGAAGAGCATCTTATAGGCCTTGATGAGGGTGATCTTCTCGTCGTTATCGGCGATCTGGCGCACGCGCTCCTTCGTGGTGAAGAAGTGGGTGAGGCAGCCGGCGATGCAGATGACACCCATCAGGCAGGCGGTGATGAAGAGGGGCTTCGCGTCCTGCGGGCCGATGATCGCGTTCTCGCCCTTGAGGCCGCCGAAGGCCATGACCAGGGGCGTCACGGCGACGGAGCCGATGCCGCTGCCGAAGCAGCCGCCGAGGCTGCGGAACGCGTTGATGGACTTGCGGTCCGCGTCGATGGGCGAGGCCAGTGCGCCCATGGTGTTATAGGGCATGCACAGGAAGGTGTAGAGGGCCTCGAACACGAAATAGATCACAAGGCAGAGGAACACGGTGACGAACTTGTTCGCGATGCCGAAATTCGTAAACATCAGCACGATGGTGACGGCCCAGGGCAGCGCGCACCAGAGCGCGAACGGACGCACCTTCTCGCCGTTGCGGAAGGTGTGGTTCGAGGAGAAGATGCCGATCAGCGGATCGTTGATCGCATCCCAGACGGTACCCAGCGTGAGGATGGTACCCGCGGTCTTTACGTCGACTCCCAGCACGTTCGTGAGGAAAATCAGGTAGTAGAGACTCTTGAAGTTGAAGACGATGTTGGTGGATGTGGAGAACGCGGTGAAGCCCAGCTTCTCCCAGATCTTTACGATCCCTTTTTTCTCTTCCTGCATGTCGGACCTCCGGAAATGATGTCGTTTTCGGAAAAACGTTTATTGGTTGATTTTACACAATAAAGCGTTGAATTGCAAGAGAGAAAAATCCACAAAAATCCGGCGGGGCGTTTCCTTCCCGCCGGAATTTTTCACAACAGCGCCCCTTATTCGGTACGCAGCGCGACCACGGGGTCCTTCTTCGCGGCGCTCCCCGAGGGGATGATGCCCGCGAACAGCGTGAGCAGCATGCTGATCAGCACCAGCACGATGGCCACCTCGATGGGCAGGCGGGCCTTCAGGTACGCGATGTTGGTCAGGTTCTCCAGGATGATGTTGATGGGAATGATGAGCAGGTAGGTGACGCCGATGCCGATCAGACCGGAGCTTAAGCCGATGATCACGGTCTCCGCGTTGAACATGCTCGAAACATTCTGCTTGGAGGCGCCGATGGCGCGCAGGATGCCGATCTCCTTCGTGCGCTCCTGCACGGAGATCAGCGTGATGACGCCGATCATGATGGAGGACACAATCAGGGAAATGGCCACGAAGGCGATCAGCACGTAGGTGATCGCGTCGATGATCGTGGTCACGGAGGACATCAGCACGCCGGTGATGTCGGTGTAGCGGATGACCCGTTCGGGCTCCTCCGCGTCCTCGGCGGCCTTGTTGTAGGCGTCGATAAAGGCGATGAACTCCTCCTTCGCCTCGAAATCCTTGAGGTAGACCGAGATGGAGACGGGCTCGGCGGCATCCGCGTAGCCGAGGCCGTTCAGGTTCGCGGCCGCGCTCGAGGCGGAGGTGGAGCCGGACAGGGCAGTCATCAGCCGCATCATGTCGTCCTCGGTCATGTTGAACTGGAAGGCCTTGGCGATGGCCTCCTCGTCCACACGGAGGGAGCCCATCATGCTCTTCATCAGGGAGCCCATGTAGTTGGTCATGGCCTTGGTGACACGGTCCTCGAGGCCGCCTCCGATCAGCATCTCGCCGACGGCGGTGGCAACGCCGCCCATCACGGGGCCGGAGGTGAACTCCGACACGGCCGCGTCGATGTCTTCCGCGCCGTACTCCCAGGCGTAGTTCATCAGATCGCCGATGAGCTCGCCGGGATCGGGCAGGCTACCGGATTCCTCGCCGGGTTCGGCCGGCACTTCGGATTCCTCGCCGGATTCTTCGGTCGTTCCGGACTCTTCACCGGATTCGGCTCCGGACTCCTCGCCGGGCTCGGCCCGCGCTCCGGGCTCATCCGGCGTCTCGCCTCCCGCGTTCGCGGCGGCCTCCGCGAGGATCTCGCGGGTGACCATCAGCTCGAGCAGGGAGCCGCTCACCTGAGAAAGCTGCGCCTGATCCGCGCCGTACTTCGACGCAAGGCTCTTCAGAAGCTTCTGCGCGGCGGGCGTTTCGAGGTAGGCCCCGGCCAGCTCGCGCGCGTCGGCGATCCGCAGGCTCACGCGGCCGTCCGAGCCGCGCTCCGCCAGAGCATACTCCAGCAGGCCCTTCGCGAGCTTCGAGAAGGTCTCCGAGAAGGCATTGCCCGCCTTCTCCATGTCAGAGGAAAGGGAGCCCATGAAGCTCTGCAGATAGCCGCTCAGCAGCTTGGTCAGCTTCGCGCTGTCGATGTCGATCCTGAAGGCCTGGGTGAGGGCGTCGCCGTCCACCGAGATCATCTCGGAGAAATCGATGCCCGCGTTCTCGTCCTCCTCGCCGAAGCGCTTGCCGGAGAACACGTTGACCTCGCGGTCGGCCTGCTGCATCTGAACGATGGCGCTGTCGGCCGCCAGCTGCATCGAACGCAGAGTGAGGCCGGGCAGATAGTTGAAGCCGGGCGAAAGGGCCGTCGCGGTGACGCCGTCACGGGCGGTGACGATGCCGGAGACCCGGATCTTCACGCTGTTATCGAAGACGCGCTCCATGTAGGCCTTGTCGCCGGAGAGGTCCTCCCAGACGTTGTGGGCCGCGTCGTAGCGGTAGCGGTCGCCCGCGTTCATCAGACGGAAATCGAGCGCCAGCAGGTCCTCGTAGCTCCACTGGGGGATGGGGCCGGTGACCTCGGGCGTCTGGCCGTTCATCACGGCCATCACCATCTCCATCAGCTCGTTCTGGCCGTGGAGACCGATGGAATAGGTCAGGAGGTCGTTGATCCGGTCCGGATCGTTGAGGTAGAGGACCATCTCGGTGTCGGACTCGGGCCAGCGGCCGGCCAGCAGCTCGTACTGGGCGTCCAGGTATTCCTGATTGTCGATCATCTCGGAGAACAGGCTCATGCCGTAGCCGCCCATGCTCATGTAGCTCGCAAAGCGGCCCGGGTTGACCTCCAGGAGGTCGCCGTTCACGTCGCGGGTATAGAGGACCGGCGAGACGCCGTAATTATAGGAAATGGAATTGACCCACTGCGAAAGCTCGTCCGCGCTTCCGACCAGGTGCGCCCGGAAGGAGCGCAGGTCGTTGGTGCCGATGCCGCCCACGAGGCTGCTGATCAGCTGCTGCTCGGTGACGGAGCCGTCGCGCCGCTCCTCGTCCGCCGCCTTCGAGGAGGACATGAAGCCGGAGATCATCGCGGTGAAATCGGCCGCCTCCTGCGTGATGGCCAGCGGGTAGCCGGAGAGGGTATCCTGCTGCACGATCTCGATGTAATCGGAGGTGCCCTGGGACACGGCGTAGATCAGCGCAATGCCGATGATGCCGATGGAGCCCGCGAACGAAGTCAGGATGGTGCGCCCCTTCTTCGTGAAAAGGTTGTTGAGGGAGAGCCCGAAGGCGGTGGGCAGCGACATGGACGCGCGCTTCTTGAGACCGCGGTTCTTCACGGCGGCCGCCTCGGCGCGGGCCTTGTCCTCCTCGGTGAGGCGCGCGAATTCCTCCTCGCCGATGGGCCGGCTGTCGTCCAGCACGCGGCCGTCCAGCATCCGGATGATGCGGGTGGAATACTGCTCGGCCAGCTCGGGATTATGGGTGACCATCACGACCAGGCGGTCCTTCGCGATGTTCTTCAGGATGTCCATGACCTGGACGCTGGTCTCGCTGTCGAGGGCGCCGGTGGGCTCATCCGCCAGGATGATGTCGGGATCGTTGACAATGGCGCGGGCGATGGCGACGCGCTGCATCTGGCCGCCGGACATCTGCGCCGGCTTCTTCCGCAGCTGATTGCCGAGGCCCACGGCCTCCAGCGCCTTCTTCGCCCGCTCGCGGCGTTCGCGCTTGCCGACGCCGGACAGGGTGAGCGCCAGCTCCACGTTGGAGAGGACGGTCTGGTGCGGGATCAGGTTGTAGCTCTGGAACACGAAGCCGATGGAGTGGTTGCGGTAGGTATCCCAGTCCCGGTCCTTGTATTCCTTGGTGGAGCGGCCGTTGATGAACAGGTCGCCCTCTGTATAGTGATCGAGGCCTCCGATGATGTTGAGCATCGTGGTTTTGCCGCAGCCCGAGGGGCCGAGGATGGACACGAATTCGTTGTTGCGGAAGCGAAGGTCGATGCCCTTGAGGGCCGTGACGTTCTCGCCGCCGGACGGATAGACCTTGACGATCTGCTTGAGTTCCAGCATGCCGGAGCCTCCTTTCTGCAAGATTTCGGGGCATGAAACGCGCCGAAAATACCGTATATGATATTATACCATATCCGCACGCCCTGTACAATCGCCCGAAGCCCGCGCAACTGTGAACTTTATGTGAAAA
>JAZUHB010000060.1:0-5638 GCA_045641505.1 Bianqueaceae bacterium
TTCTCGTTGAACAGCCACTTGGAGCAGGTGGTGAAGTCGGTCAGACGGGAGCCCACCCCGAGGATCACGTCGCAGTCGGGGGCAACGCGGTTCGCGGCCTGTCCGCCGGTCACGCCGATGCCGCCCAGATTCAGCTCATGATCGTAGAGGACGGCGCCCTTGCCGGCCTGGGTCTCGCCGAAGGGGATGCCGGTGGCCTCCGCGAAGGCCTTGAACTCCTCGTGCGCCTCGGCGTAGCGAACGCCGCCGCCGCAGATGAGGAGGGGCTTCTTCGCCGCGCGGATGACGGCGGCCACTTCCTCGATCGCGTCGGGATCGGCGGCGGGACGGAACAGGCGATGGATGCGCTTCTCGAAGAACTCGACGGGGTAGTCGTAGGCCTCGCCCTCGACGTCCTGCGGCATCGCGATGCAGACGGCGCCGGTGTTGGCCGGATCGGTCAGGGTGCGCATCGCGGAGATCATCGCGCTCATCAGCTGCTCGGGACGGACGATGCGGTCCCAGTAGCGGCACACGGCGCGGAAGGCGTCGTTGGTGGAAATGGAGAGGTCGTTGGTCTGCTCGATCTGCTGCAGCACGGGATCGGGCTGGCGGCAGGCGTAGGTATCGCCGGGCAGGATCAGCACGGGGATGTTGTTGGCGGTAGCCGTGGCGGCGGCGGTGACCATGTTGGCGGCGCCGGGACCGACGGAAGAGGTGACGGCGATGATGCGCTTGCGCTTCATCTGCTTGGCGTAGGCGACGGCGGTGTGGGCCATGCCTTGCTCGTTCTTGCCCTGCCAGACCTTGAGGCGGCGGGTCTCCTGCGCGAGCGCCTGGCCGAGGCCGAGCACGCAGCCGTGACCGGGCAGCATGATCACGCCCTCCACGAAGGGCTCGACCTTGCCGTCGTAGGCGATGTACTGATTCTCGAGGAAGCGGACCAGCGCCTGGGCCATGGTAAGTCTTACGGTTTCCATAGGTTTACCTCCTTATTTGAGCTCCGGGTTGGGGAAAATGTGGTCATTGGCGTCCTTTTCCCACAGCCAGGAATGTTCTTTATCGTCGATGCGGGTCTTCTGCCAGGGATCGCCGTCCAGATGACGGATGCCCCAGGCGTAGCACATCGCGTAGCCCGGCGCCGCGGCCTGGGAGTGGAAGCCCTCGTTGATGACGAGGCAGCCGTTGTGGCCGGTCTTGTGGATCTCGCCGTTGGCAAAGCCCACGCCGAAGCCCTGGGGATAATCGAAGCGGTAGAAATAGACCTCGGGCTGAGGATGATGATGAGGGGGATAGGAGGACCAGGTGCCGGGGTAGTTCATGACCTCGCCGAGCACCATGTTGGAGAAGGGCGCGTTCTCGTAATCGAAGAAGGTCTTGATCTCGCGGTGCATCGCGCCCATCAGCTCGCCGTTCGCGCCGGCGTGCTGCGTCTGGACGGTCTCCGGGGTGAACATGACGGGCTCGTAGTCGCGCTCGTTGACGGTGCGCTGGATGTAGAGCTCGCAGTGGCTCCGGGCGCGGAGGGTGATCTCGGTGCGGCGGGACGCCAGCAGGCAGTAGGCCTCGTAGCGGAAGCAGTCGGGGCGGGAGGCCTCGACCGTGCGGCCGTTCCAGCAGAAATTCGTGTCGCCCTCGAAGAGGAGGATGGCGACCTCCTTCTCCGGCTCGAGGATGGCGTATTCGTCGCCCGCCTCCATGACCAGGAGGCCGACGTCCATCTGGGTGCCCAGATCGTCGTACGCGGCGTCGATGTAGCTGTTATAACCGGGATGGATATCTTTCGTGAAATACATGGCGTGCCTCTTACAGACCGGTGTGCGCGGCGATGTACTTGCGGCCCTTGATGGCGTACTCCAGAGGATTGGCCTTCGCGGGATCCTGCTCGGCCTCGACCAGCAGCCAGCCCTCGTAGCCGGCCTTGTCCAGCAGCTCGAAGACGGGATCGAAGTCCACGTCGCCGTCGCCGGGCACGGTGAACGCGCCGCCTCTGACCGCGGTCAGGAAGGACCAGCCGTTCTTCTTGACTTCCTCGACGACGCTCAGGCGCATATCCTTCAGATGGACGTGGCCGACACGGTCGCCGAATTCCTTGAGCATGGCCAGGGGATCTTCGCCGGCGAAGGTGAAGTGACCGGTGTCGTAGCAGAGGAAAACGTAGCGGGGATCGGTGTTCGCGAGCATGCGGCGGGTCTCCTCAGCGGTCTGGACCACGGTGCCCATGTGATGATGGAAGCAAAGCTTGAAGCCGCGCTCCACGGCAATCTTACCCAGCTCGTTCAGACCGTTGCAGAAGCGGTCCCACTCCTCGTCGTTCATCACGTACTTGTGACCGCCGGTGAGGATGGGGGTGTCGGTCTTGCCCTGGATGGAGTAGCTCTGCTCGCTGACGTTGATGCGGTTCGCGCCGACGGCGGCCAGGAAGTCGAGCTCCTTGTTGAAATCGGCCTTCACCTGCTCCAGAGGCTGGGTCAGGATGAAGGAGGAGAACCAGCGGCTGGCGATGCGCATGCCGCGCAGATCGAGCTCCCACTTGAGCTCCTGGGGGCACTTGGGGTACTTGTTGCCGATCTCGCAGCCGGTGAAGCCGGCCAGGGCCATCTCACTCACGGTCTGGCGGAAGGTGTTCTCCGCGCCGAGCTCGGGCATGTCGTCGTTGCACCAGCCGATGGGGGCGATGCCGAGGAATACTTTTTCAGGATTGAACATGGTTTTTCTCCTTTATATATGATTGGTTCTTTGAAAACACTGGAATGAAGCGGCCGCTTCACTTTACCGGCGCTGCTCTGCTTCGCGGACCTTCGGCAGCGTCGAGCCGCCGTAGGGCATGGCGAGGATCTTCGCGTCGGCGCCGACGAGCTTTCTGGCCTCCCGGAGCGCGGCGCGGGCCGACTTCGCGGGGGTTAGGAAGCAGTTGCGGACAGTCTCGTCCGGAAGATCCGAGACGAGGAAGACCGCCGCGCGCTGAAGGACCATCGCGATGGCCGCGGCCTTGTGGCCGCCCAGGCGGAAGTTCGTGCGGACCCGCTCGATCAGGTCCTCGGGGCGCTTCGCGTCATTCATCCATTCCTCGAACACGGCGCTGCCGAGGCCCTCGGCGCAGGAGCCGATCAGGATGATCGCGCCGCCGTCGCGCACCGCGTGGGCCGCGTTGTCGAGCGCCTTCTGGGTCTGGTAGAGGTTCAGGTCCTTGGGGGCGCCGCCCTGCGAGACGATGACGATGTCCGCGGGGGCGGGGAGCTCCTTGAGGTAGAGGCTGTCCAGGAAGCGGCAGCCCTCGCGGTGGGCCAGCACGGGATCGCCCGCGACCGCGCGGAGGATCTCCTTGTGCTCGCTGAGCACCACGTTGACGATGTAGTCGATGCCGAGGATCCGGCCGGCCTCTTCGATGTCGGCCCGGAGGGGATTGCCCTCCAGGGAGCCCGCGCAGCACTCGGGGCGGACCATCATGCTGTGATTCGCCTGGATGGCTTCGGGGGTGGAGCAGCCGGGCATGATCGCCTTGGCGCCGCCGGAATAGCCGGCGAAGTAATGATATTCGATATTGCCCAGGCAGATCACCCGGTCGGCCTCGGCCACCGTACGCGTGACCGCGACGGGGGTGCCGGCGGAGGTGGTGCCCAAGAGCACGCAGTCTTCGGGGTCAGAGTCGATACAGCGGATCTCGCTCCAGGCGCGCTCGCCGGCCAGATGACGCTTTTCCTCGTCGGTCTGGTGACGGTGGGAGCCAAGGGCGAAGACCAGGGTGATATCGGAGGGGGCGCAGCCGGCTCCGTAGAGGAGGTCGAGCAGCGCCGGCATCACCTTCCAGGTAGGCATGGGGCGGGTGATGTCGCTGGTGACGAGGACGATCTTCTCGCCCGGGTGCACGAGCTCGGAAAGAGGAGGGGCGCCGATGGGAGAGGCCAGCGCGCGGCGCAGTTCCTCTTCCTCGGTCAGTTCGACGGTTACGGGGTTCGCATGCAACTCACCCAGGAGGAGCCGCTTGGAAACGTCTACCTCCTGGGTGCCTTTGCCAAAGCCGAATGTCAGCTTCATCTTATTTTCTTGCGATCGTGTTCTTGACCTGCTCCACGATGTGGGCGGCGGTCAGGCCGAAGCGCTCCTGCAGATAGCTCTGAGGACCGACTTCGCCGTATTCGTCCTCGACGGCGACGCAGCCGCAGGGGATGGGCGCGTTCTCGGCCACGACCTCCAGCACGGCGCTGTAGAGGCCGCCGTGGCGGTTGGCGTTCTCGGCCACGACCATGGCGCCGCACTTCTTCGCGTAGGCGAGGACGGTCTCGGCGTCGAGGGGCTTGATGGTGTAGGAGTCGATGACGGCGCAGGAGATGCCTTCCCCGGCCAGGGTGGCGGCGGCCTTGAGGGCCTCGTTCACCATGATGCCGCAGGCGACGATCGCGCAGTCGGTGCCCTCGCGGAGCACGACGGCCTTGCCGATCTCGAGCTCAGTGCCGTCTTCGTAGATCTTCGCGTAGTTCTTGCGGCCGAAGCGGATGTACTTCACGCCTTCGCGGTCGGGGCACTGCTTCATCAGGGAGATGAAGGAGTTGGGATCCGCGGGCTCCAGAACGGTCGCGGTGGGGATGGTGCGGTACAGGGCCACATCCTCGAAGGGCATGTGGGTGCCGCCGTTCATCGCCGCGGTGACGCCGGGATCGGTGCCCAGGACGGTGATGTCGTTCTTCGCGTAGCCGGCGGACAGGAACAGCTGGTCGAAGCAGCGGCGGGAGGCGAAGATACCGAAGGAATGGCAGATGGGCTTGTAGCCCTCGGCGGCCATGCCGCAGCCGACGCCGATCATGTTGGCTTCGGAAATGCCGCACTCGATGGCACGGTCGGGATGAGCGGCGGCATACTTGACGGTGCCGATGCAGCTCATCAGATCGGAATCCAGATAGACGACCTTGGGATCGTTCTCCAGGATGGAGATGATGGTCTCGCCCATGACGGCCTTGCCCAGACGGGCATCGTTTTCTCCGTTATATACGATGTTCATTCCTTAGCCCTCCAGTTCCGCGATCTGCGCGTCCAGCTCTTTGGTCCACTTCTCGTACTGCTCGTCGCTGACGGGCATGCTGTGGTTCATCTTGGTGTTCGCCACGTCGTCGATGCCGGCACCCTTGACGGTGTCCATGACGATGCAGAAGGGCTTGTCGCCGCCCTTACGGGTGGCTTCCAGCGCCTCGGCGAGCGCTTCGACGCAGCCGCCGTTCACGGTGACGGTCTCGAGGCCGAAGGCCTTGGCCTTCTCCTCCAGGTTGGCAGCGGGGTAGATCTCCTCGCTGAAGCCGTCCAGCTGACGCTTGTTCCAGTCGATCAGGACGACCAGGTTGGAAAGCTTCTTGGCGGCCGCGAAGGCGAAAGCCTCCCAAACTTGACCTTCGTTGCTCTCGCCGTCGCCGAGGATCAGGAACACACGGTTGTCACGGCCGGCCAGACGGTCCGCGTAGGCCATGCCGGCGGCCAGAGAGGCGCCCTGACCCAGGGAGCCGGTGGTCATGTCGATGCCGGGGGTCTTGTTGCGGTCGCAGTGGCTGGGCAGGTTGGTGTGGGGACGGTTCAGGGTGGTCAGTTGCTCATAGGGGAAGTAGCCTTTGAGCGCCAGGGTGCCGTAGACGGCGGGACCCGCGTGGCCCTTGGAGCAGACCAGCTTGTC
>JAZUHB010000061.1:0-3579 GCA_045641505.1 Bianqueaceae bacterium
CGGTAGCTCATGACGGGCTCGAGCAGGGCCTTCGCGGCAGGGGAGAGGGACGAGCCCTCGCCGGTGCGCAGAATCCCGCCCGCCGCGCTTTCCGAAAGGCCCAGCAGGCAGGCCACGTCGCCGGCCTCGATCCGGTCGGTCTGCACGAAGCGGCCGCCCCGGAGGATCCGGATCTGGCTGATTTTCTCGCTGCGCTCTTCGCCGGCTTCGCTGCCGCAGGCGACGGCGTCGCGGACGGAAAGCGCGCCCCGGAGAAGCTTCACGTGGGTGAGGCGGTTCTCCTGCGCGTCGTAGCTGATTTTGAAGACGCGGGCGGCCGCGGGGCCGGAAGCGTCGCGGGCTTCGGCGAAGTCCGCCAGGGCGTCCAGCAGGAGGTTCACGCCGTCGCCGCGGAGGCCCGAGCCGAAGAAGCAGGGAAAGATCCGGCGGCTCCGGACCCGGTCGCGGAGCGCCTTCCCGCGGATCCGGCCGGTGGAGGTGTATTCCTCGAGCAGCTCCTCGTCACAGAGCGCGGCCGTGTCGAAGAGCGCGTCCTCGCCCTCGTCGAAGGGGATGATCTGCGGAGACAGGGCGCCGCGGAGGTCTTCTAGGAGCTCCGCGCGGCTCCGTCTCGCGAAATCCATCTTGGTCACGAACAAAAAGACCGGGACCTGATAGCGGTCCAGCAGCTTCCAGAGCGTCAGGGTGTGGGCCTGGACCCCGTCCAGCCCGCTGATGACCAGGAGCGCCGCGTCGAGCACCTGCATCACGCGCTCCGCCTCGGCGGAGAAATCGATGTGGCCGGGCGTGTCGAGCAGCGTGAGACGGGCGCCGTTCCAGCTGAGGCCGGCCGTGCCGGTGAAGATCGTGATGCCCCGGCGCCGCTCCAGCTCGTGGGTGTCCATCACCGTGTCGCCCCGATCGACCCGGCCGGGCGTGCGGATCTCGCCGGCGGTGTACAGCAAGCTCTCGGCCAGCGTCGTTTTTCCGGCGTCCACGTGGGCCATCAGCCCGACGGTCAGCTTTTTCATGGGGCGGCACTCCTTTCTTCGGCTTTTTTCTCATTATACCTTTCCGCCGCGCGAAAAATCAAGGAAGAGGAGAGATTTCTCTTTGACAAGGTACCCGGCCTGCGGTACAATCTTTTTAATATTTTGTTTGGTAACATCATTCTTTTTACATAAGGAGAACGGCAATGGGTCGTTACAGCATGGGCGGTCCCCGGGGCTTTCTGACCGAGGAGGAAAAAGCAAACAAGCCGAAGGTCACCTGGCCGCTGATCAAGCGGATCCTGGGCTATCTGAAGCCCTATTGGTGGCAGTTTTTACTGGTCTTCGTCGCGATCATGCTTTCCGCGGTGGTGGGTCTGCTTCCCTCCATCATCACCGGTAAGATCGTGGACGAGGCTCTCGTGGGCAAGGATCTGAAGCTTCTGATCTTCCTGCTGATCGCCGCCTTCGTCACGATGCTGGTCTCCAAGGTGATCGGCGTGCTGGAGAGCTACATCAACTCCTGGATCTCCCGCCGCATCATCTTCGACATGAAGAACCAGATGTATCAGCATCTGCAGAGCATGCCCCATTCCTTCTTCACCTCGGAGAAGCAGGGCGACATCATCACCCGCATGAACAGCGATATCAGCGGCGTGAGCTCCGTCATTTCCGGCACCCTGACCAGCGTGGTCTCCAACATCGCCACCCTCGTCACGAGCGTCGTGGCCCTGCTTTCCATGAGCTGGATGCTGGCGCTGATCGGCATCATCGTGATCCCGCTGCTCATTCTGCCCACCAAGACCGTGGGTCAGAGCCGCTGGAAGCTCCTGACCGAGAGCCAGGCGAAGAACGACGAGATGAACCAGCTCGTCAACGAGACGCTCTCCGTCAGCGGCTCCATGCTGGTGAAGCTCTTCACCCGCGAGGAAAAGGAGTACGAGCGCTTCCGCAAGGTCAACGAGGAGGTCACGCAGCTGGCGCTGAAGGAACAGCGTAGCGGCCAGTGGTTCCGCGTCCTGATGGGCATGTTCACCGAGGTCGGCCCCCTGCTGATCTACTTCGCCGGCGGCTTCCTGATCATCAACGAGCTCGATCCGACGCTGACCGTCGGTACCATCACCGCCACTATCGCCCTGATCAACCGCCTGTACCGGCCGGTCCAGTCCCTGTCCGAGATCTCGGTGGACTTCACCCGCTCCATGGCGCTGTTCACCCGTATTTTCGATTACTTCGACATGGAAGTCACGATCAAATCGCCCGAGAACGGCCTGACGCCCGACGTCGCCGATCAGGACATCGTCTTCGACCACGTGGCCTTCCAGTATCTGCCGGACAAGCCCTTGCTTTCCGACATCGACTTTACCGTGCCCGGCGGCCAGATGTTCGCCGTGGTCGGTCCCAGCGGCTCCGGCAAATCCACCGTGGTCAACCTGATTCCCCGTCTGTACGATGTATGTGCGGGCCGGGTCACCGTGGCCGGCGTGGACGTCCGCGATTTCGACCTCAGCTACCTGCGCTCACAGGTCGGCGTCGTGACCCAGGACACCTATCTGTTCAACGGCACGATCCGCGACAACCTGCTCTACGCCAAGGATGACGCCACCCAGGAGGAGCTGGAGGAGGCCTGCCGCCCCGCCAGCATCCACGACCTGATCATGAGCCAGCCCGACGGCTACGACACCGAGGTCGGCAACCGCGGCCTCAAGCTCTCCGGCGGTGAGAAGCAGCGTATTTCCATTGCCCGCGTGATTCTGAAGGATCCCAAGATCCTGATCCTCGACGAGGCCACCTCTGCGCTGGACTCCATCTCCGAGAGCGCGATCCAGGATGCCCTCGAGAACCTGATGAAGGGCCGGACCAGCATCGTCATCGCGCACCGCCTGTCCACCATCCTGAAGGCCGACCGGATCCTCGTGGTCGCGAACGGCACCATCGCCGAGCAGGGCTCCCACGACGAGCTGCTGGAGCTGGGCGGCATCTACCGCGAGCTCTACGAGACCCAGTTCCGTCAGGTCCTGGATCTGGAGCAGGGGAAATAAAGCCCGTAATCCGCGCGGAACGCGGCTGCGGAGGACCTAATTCTGCTATCGCTCCGTGAGGGCCTCCGGCTTCTTGCCAAGGCTCCGGACGGATGATATAATGACAATCGCAGCAGGGAAGTGCCCTGCCGAAGCAGTTTTTGCCATAAAGGAGATACAAACAATGACTGACATCGACGTGAACGAGATCTTCGGAAAGATCGTTTCTTCCGCTAAGGACGTGGCCGGCTACGTTTCCGGCAAGGCCGTTCAGGGCTTCGACCTGGGCAAGGCCGAATATGAGATCCTGATGCAGGAGAAGGAGCTTGGGAACCTCTACAAGTCCCTCGGCAAGGTCATGTACCAGATCGAGATCGGAGAGCTCAGCCGTGACGATTCCGTGGTCGCCGCTGCCTGCAACCAGATCACCGAAGCGATCGCGCATATCAAGGCCCTCAAGGACTCTCAGACCGAGATCAAGGCCCGTGAGATCACCCTGAAGAAGAAGGCCGATCCCGCCGCGGAAACCGAAGAGGCCGCCGCGCCTGAGGATGGCTGCCTGATGATGAAGTTCTGCCCCGAGTGCGGCG
>JAZUHB010000062.1:0-32726 GCA_045641505.1 Bianqueaceae bacterium
TCCTTGGCTCACAGAACGACATGGCTACGATCCGACTTCAACATCGAGGCGAACCACGCGACGCTGGCGGGCCACACCTTCAATCACGAGCTCTGCGTGGCGAGAACGAACGGCGCCTTCGGCTCCATCGACGCCAACCAGGGCGACATGCTCCTCGGCTGGGATACCGACGAGTTCCCCTTCAACGTCTATGACACCACCTTGTGCATGTACGAGGTCCTGAGGGCCGGCGGCCTCACCGGCGGCTTCAACTTCGACGCGAAGAACCGCCGTCCCAGCTACACCGTCGAAGACATGTTCTACGCCTTCATCCTGGGCATGGACAGCTTCGCGCTGGGTCTTCTGAAGGCGGCCGAGCTCATCGAAGACGGCCGGCTGGATGCCTTCACCGCGGAGCGCTACGCCAGCTACCGGACCGGGATCGGCGCAAAGATCCGCTCCGGCGAAGCCACGCTCGCGGAGCTCAGTGCCTACGCGGAGAAGCTGGGCGCGCCCGAGCTCCCCGGCAGCGGCCGTCAGGAGTATCTGGAGAGCATCGTCAATCAGATTCTCTATACCGCGAAGTAAGCTCCTCTCCGCGGCCGGGAGGTCATCCTCATGAAATATCTGAAGCAGCCTTTCGCTGACGCTGGCGGGACTGATCACCGTGGTGCTGTATTCGTTTTTCCTTTGATTGATGACAAGCTGACAAAAAAAGACCGCTGCAGCCCGCAAAAGGGGGGTGCAGCGGTTTTTCATTCAGCAGTCGCTCTGTCGATGAAAAATCAGCGGGTGCCCTCGAAGCCCGAGATGGTGATGACGCTGACCTTATGATCCTTCACAGCGTAGGCGACACCGCACTCGCTGGAGCTGATGTCGTCATATTCGAGAGGAACGACCGCCTCATTTGCCGCGTTCACAAGACCGTACTTTCCGTCCTTGCCCACAGAAAACAGGCCGCTGCCCGCGCCGAAGGCGGCATCATACTCGCAGGGAATGACGAGCGTCCCCGTCTTGTCAATGTAGCCGTAAAGACCGTCCTGCCGGACATAAGCATAACCGTCGATAAAGTTTCCGACCTCCGCGTATTGACAGGGAATGACTTCAGAACCGTTTCGGTCGATGAAGCCGTAAAGGCCAGTCTCGGCATCCCTGACGAAGGCAAGACCATCCTGGAAGGGACCCATGTTCGAATAACCCTCCAGCGTGAACACGGTCTTGCCGGTCATATCCATGTAACCCTGAACCTTGAAGCGTCCCGACACGATGTTATCCAGGATCTCCATCATATCGTCATGCTCGCCGATGCGGTAAGTACCGAAGCCGATCAAGCCATCGCCCTGCCGGGCAACCTTGGAAGCAAAGCTGTAGGAGACATAATAATAGTCACCCATTCCGCCGATATCCATGCCGAAAAACCCAGGAAAATCGTAGACAGCCTGTCCGCTTCTGTCGATCAGAGAAAGACAGAAGTCCGCGTAAAACTCGGTCCCGTCCGGGGCGGAAAACTCGCGGGAATCCTTCCGGAGGACAACGGTATAGCCCTCCCGCATCGGAAACGCCGCGCAGCAATCGACCGAAAAGGCGGTCTTTCCGCCGAGAGTATAGAACCTGGGCGCGTCATACATGAGCTCCTCGGAAATCATCATAGATTCCTCGAAATAATGCGTCGAATAGTCAGGGCCGGAGAGAGTGACGATTCCGCTCTCGGGATCGTAATAATACCGGAGCCAGGTCTCCTTGTAATCGAAAAGAAAACGGCCGTCCGGACCGATGAGCCCGGTCTGAGGCATGGAAATGATTTCCCCGCTCTCGAAATCCATACTCCCCTCGACATAGACACTTCCGTAGCCCGCCGCGTTGAAGACACTGTCGGCAGTGACCGCCGTTTCCGTGACCGTCACCGTGATCCCTTGGTCCTCGTTGCACGCCGCGCAGACCAAAAGCGGAAGACAGAGCGCGAAAACGAGAATAAAAGAAAGAACGTTCTTTTTCATATCGGTTTACTCCCTTTAGGAATTTATGTTTCCATAGTAATTCAGGAAGCTCCGATTATCAATACTTTTTCGTCCGTCCGCGCCTTACTCGCCGCGCTTCTTCGTGTCCTCGGCGATCTTCTTCGACCAGTCGTCGCTGACCTTGCGGGCGCAGCGGACACTGCTCACCGTCTCGCAGACCGTCTCGTAAAGCAGCTCGGTGCCGCGGGCGTCGGCCTTGTACTTGACCGCGCGCTCCGGCCGGATGCCGTAGTGCGCCGCGGTGGAGACGGCGTCGATATTCGCGCCGATGAAGAGGAACTCCCAGCCGTCCTGCTCCTCGTGGCGGGCGATCATCTTGCGGACCTGATCCGCGTCGTAGCGGTGGGTGGCGTTTTCCATGCCGTCCGTGGTGATCACGAACATGGTATGGGCAGGCACGTCCTCCTTGCGGATGTATTTGTGGACCTGCTCGACGTGGTGCACCGCACCGCCCAGCGCGTCGATGAGCGCCGTGCAGCCGCGCGCGTAGTACTCCTTCTCGGTCAGGGGCGCGATCTCCGCCAGCGGGAGACGGTCGTGGAGCACCTCGCTGCGGTCGTCGAAGAGCACGGTGGAGACCAGGCACTCGCCCTCCTCCTTTTTCTGCTTTTCGATCATCGCGTTGAAGCCGCCGATGGTGTCGGACACCAGAGAGGCCATGGAGCCGCTGCGGTCCAGGATGAAGACGAGTTCAGTCAGTTTTTCGTTTGCCATTTTAAAAATCCTCCTTAGGGAATGTGATCTGTGCTTCGCTGTTTCAGCTTACGTACACAGTATAACGTTCCCGAAGGAGGATATGGTCGCCTGCGAAGCGACAAATGAGCGTTACAGGATTCCCGCCGTGATCACGTTGTGCCAGCGGTTCTCGAGATAGGGGGGACCGTCCTGCCGGTAGGGAAGAACGGGCTCCTCCAGTTCAGGGATGGACTCCGCCCCGCCGGCGAGGTACGCGAGGATGCGCGCGCGGCAATGGGCCAGACGCCGCAAAATCGCCCCAAAACGGGCGTCCTGCACCTCGAAGCCCTGTGGCTTGTTTTCCAGCGTCCACTGGCCTTCCAGGGCCAAATAAAGCTTCTCAAGGGCATCTGCCGCGGCAAGGTAGTCGTCGCAGAGCGCGGCGAGCGCCTTTTTGTCCCCGGCAAGGTACGCCTCGCGGGTCCGCATGCCCAGTCCGTACTTGACGGAGAGCGCCCGGGCCGCCGCCGCGCAGGTGCGGAAGACGTAGCGGAATTCCTCGGGGCCCTCGTACGCCTCGAGCTTCTCCGCGGCCAGGCGGTACTGCTCCGCGCCGCCCTCGCGCACGCCGTCCCCGAGGAAGTTCAGGAAGGGATCGTCGTAGAGCATGCCCTTGTCCGGGTCCGAGGCGCCCTTCATCTCGTCCGAGGGCGTGCCGGGCAGGTCCGTCAGCAGAAACTGCTCCCAGGGCAGGCCGAAGGTCCGCTCGAAGCCCGCCGCGATCTCCGTAAGGTCTTCGTTTCCGCGGGCGAGCTCCGCCGCGTACCAGAGGGCGGGCAGGGTCGAGAGCCGGCCGCACTCGCCGCCGTCGTCGCCCCAGAGGGTCATCAGGAAATTCCGGACGCCCCGCTCGCGGCAGACACGGACCGCCGGGCCCGAGGTCTTCATCGCGTAGCGGTTGTGCGGCACGAAGCCCAGCCAGGTCCAGCCGCCGGCCGCGAACCAGCCGGTCTTCTTGACCTGGTCGTGGAAGGAGAACTGCTTTTCGTAGTGCTCCTCCTCGGTGAAATAGTAATCCCAGTAGACGAGCTCCACGTTCTTCGGGATGCGGGCGCGGATCTCCTCGGGCACGCCGGGGAAGCCCTCGTCCTCCAGATAGCCGTAGCCCTCGTAGAGGCGGAAGAACATGTCGCTCCACATCAGCAGGGTGAAGCCGTATTTCTCCGCGATCTTCGCGACCCGCTCCAGATGCCGCAGCAGGATCTCGGTATGGTTCTCGTGGCCGTGCAGGTCCTGATAGCGGCCGCGGCCGATCATGTGGGCCTCGTCCATGCCGACGTGCACCAGGCGGGAGCTGTAGCTCGCGGCGACCGAGGCGAACATCTCGTCGATCAGCTCGTAGGTCTTCTCTTCGCCGCAGAGCAGGATGTCCGCGCAGTCGTTCACCTTGGAATAGCGGTCCCAGCGGAACATCTGTCCCAGATGCGCGAGCGTCTGGATGCAGGGGATGAGCTTCACGCCCCGCTCCGCCGCGTAGGCGTCGAGCCCGCGGAGCTCCTCCTGCGTGAAGCGGCCGCGCTTGTAGCCGAAATAGGGCTCGCCGGGGATCTCGTAGGTCTCCTCGGTGTAGAGCATCAGGCTGTTGTAGCCCATCTTCGCCAGATAACCGATGAAATTCTCGATGAACGGGATGTTCGCCACGCCGTTGCGGGAGCAGTCGAGCATCACGCCGAAGGTATCGAAGGCCTTGATTTCGTTGTTCATGTTTCTCTCCAAAGGGATGATCGCGCCTCAGCCAAGCACCGCCTGGTCGTAGCTGAACAGCGCGTAATTGATTTTGTCGATATCGTAATTTCCGTTTTCGATGAAATAGCGGATGACCACGTCCGTCAGGCTGCTGTTCGACAGCGCGTAGCCGGCCCGGCGGAGCAGATCCTCGGCCGCCGGAAGGTCGAGCCGAAGCGCCACACAGAAGGCGAGCGCCGTCGTCTTCGAGGGACGGTAATCCGGGTTCGAGCGGATCTTCGAGAAGAGCTTGCGGTCCACGTTCGCCCGCTTGTAGCACTCCGCGTCCGTGAGGCCCGCCTCGTCGATGAGCCTAAGCAGCGTGCGCGAGAAGCCCTCGTCGAGCTTCGCGAGCCGCTCCTCGAGACTCTCCTTCGCCGCGGAAGCAGCCTGCGGGAGTACCATCGGCCGGGGCATACCGCAGACGGCGTCGGCGGCAAAATCGAAGGACTCCGCGGTCTCCTCGGTCAGCGTCTCCTTCCGGGCCGCCTTCTTCCGTGGCCGGGACAGGAAGCCGAAGGCCTCCGGGCGGCGCCGCTCCTCCTCCGCGTCGTAATGCGTTTCGACGTAATGATCGTCCACGTAGGCGCGGACGTTTCGGAAGAGCTCCTCGCTGAGAAGATACGCGCTCCGGTCGAAAACCGTGAGGTAAACCGTGAGCTCGTGGTCCGCGAGAAACGCACGGATTTCGGAGACGGCGACGTGAAGCGCCTCCCTCTTCGGATAGCCGTATACACCCGAGGAAATCAGCGGAAAGGCGACGCTTTCGAGCCCCTTCTCCGCGGCGAGCGTCAGACTGTTCCGGTAGCAGGCGCGGAGCAGCGTCTCCTCGTCCGCTCCGCCGCCCTGCCAGACAGGGCCGACCGTATGGATGACGTACCGCGCGGGCAGCTCGTAGCCCGCGGTGAGCTTCGCCTCGCCGGTGCGGCAGCCGCCCAGCGTGCGGCATTCCGCGAGAAGCCCGGGACCCGCCGCCCGGTGGATGGCGCCGTCCACGCCCCCGCCGCCGAGCAGTGTCTCGTTCGCGGCGTTCACGATGGCGTCGACGCGCATTTTGGTGATGTCTTCACGAACCAAAAGCAGGGACATCGCGTTACCTCCCTTTTTGAAATCTGACCCATTATATCATGTTTCGGCCGAAAATAACATAGCAGGTTCTTGAAAGGGCGCACACGGGGGTGTAAAATCGTGGAAAGAACCCAAGTCAAGGAGAATGAAATGAGATCCTTCGAGGTCACCGACATCCGGAACTTCATGAACGGCCTGCTCGCGGGCAGCCTGTTCGACGAGTGGCAGTTCCGCGGGGCGGAGCTTTCCGTCGAATGCAAGATCAGCTTCGCGCCGCTTTGTGAAAAGAATTATCTGGAGGAGCACGAGGGCGACTACCTCCTCTGGCCCGAGATCCGCGAAAAATTCCACGCGCTGATCCGCGGCCGGAAAACGCCCGCCTATTTCCGTCTGGTGCTCGCACTTGCGCCCGATTTCGTCGGCTCGGCGGACGTTTCCAACGTGGACGCCTTCATCCTGAACGTCCAGTATGAAAAGGGGACGCTTCTCCTCGTCACCGCCGTCTCCGACAAGAGCTTCTCCCTCGACAAGGAGCCGTCCCGGCTCTGGGATCAGCTTCTGCCGGAGCTTCTCGCGAAGAAGGGGCTGGAGCTCAGGGAGCTGGACGACTGAACGCAAAAAGAAAAACCGCTGCCATCGCAGCGGTCTTTTTTTGTTTCTGTGCGGTTCGCTTTCCGGCGGATCCGCGCCGGGAAAGCCGGTCATCTTTTCTCCGTCACCATCACGCTGACGCCGTCGGGGATCGCGGTCACGGTCGCCGCCCCGTTTCCCAACAGCCGCTCCGCGAGCGAAAGGGCCTCGGGCAGCGAATGGGCCGGGATCATGCGCAGCGCGCGGACGGTCTCGTCGGGCGCCTCGGAAACGAAGATCACCCGGGCCTTCCGCAGCACCCGGCAGAAGATCTGGCTCTGCCACTGGTCAGGCACGGTCTCCGCCGCGGGGGTCGCCAGGAAGCGCTCCGCCATGCGGTCGAGGTCGGGGCCGTCGCGGAAGGTCTCGAAGAAGGTCTTGCCGCCGTGTCCGTCACCGGACGCCGCCAGCATCACGATCACGCCGCCTTCCCGCACCGTGGCCTCCGCCGCGGTCATGCCCTTCACGGCCTGGTAGATGTTCTGGTCGAGGGGATAGCCGCCGTTGGTGGAGATGACGATGTCCGCGGGAACGGCTTCGACCCGGCAGTAGCGCGACACGAAATCGCAGCCGGCCCGGTGCGCCTCCTCCGGCGCCCCCGCGAACGCGCGGAGCACCTGATGGGCGCCGTTCAGTACCACGTTGCAGATGAACGTAAGCCCCGCCATCCGCGCCGCCGCCTGCATGTCCCGGTGGATCGGATTGCCGTCCAGGATGCCGGTGCGGGCCTTCGGATCCGCGATGAAGGCCGAGCAATGGTTCTCCATCACGGTCCTGCGGGCGCAGACGCCGGGCAGGACGCTCTTCCGTCCGCCGGAAAAGCCCGCGAAAAAATGCGGCTCGATGAAGCCCTCGGAGACAAGAAGATCCGCTTCCGCGGCGATCCGGTCGATCCGGAGCAGCGCGCCGGAGGGAAGGACCCCCAGCGTGACCAGGTTCGCTTCATCGTCGCAGTCATGGACGACGATGCGCTCGTTCACGCAGATCTCGGGACCGAACTTCGCCACGAGCTCCGCTCCGTCGGTCGCCCGGTGGCAGCCCGTCGCGATCAGGATCGTGATCTGGGCATCCGGGTTCCCCAAACGGATCTCCCGGAGGAGCGCCGGCATGATCAGCTTGCTGGGCACCGGACGGGTGTGGTCGCTCGCGATGACGGTGACCTTCTTCTTGCCGCGGGCGAGTTCCGAAAGCCTGGGACTGCCGATCGGGCACTCCAAAGCCCGCCGGATCAGCTCCTCCTCCGGGGCCTCGGGCACGTAGTCCTCGAGACGGGAGCGGAGCACGCCGGCCAGCCGTCCTTCCTCGAAATTCGCGGTAAGATATCCTTTACCATAGGGGAAACGTACGGTTTCCATCCTTCCTCCGTTTACAGCTTCAGACCGGAAAAGAGGCCGCCCAGAGAGGTGCCCGCCTCTTCCTTGTCTTCGTAATGGGTCTCCTCCTCGGGGACCTCGGGAGCCGCCTCGACCTCCCGCATGCTGAGGGAGAGCTGACGCTTCTCCTTGTCCACGCGGGTGATGCGCACGCGCAGCTCATCGCCGACGGCAAGCACGTCCTTCACGGTGCGCAGCTTCTTCTCGGAGATCTGGGAGATGGGCAGGAAGCCCTCGATGCCGGGCGCGACGCTGACGAAGGCGCCGGTGTCGATGATGTGATTCACGCGGCAGCCCTCACGGTACTCGCCGACGGTAAACTCGGTGAGCTCCCAGGGATCGGCGCCCAGATCCTTCAGGTAGAGGGAAATGCGCTCCTTCTCCCGGTCGACGCTCTTCACGGTGACGGCGACGGTATCGCCCACGGCGAGGAGCTCGGAGGGATGCTTGACGCGCGACCAGGAAAGATCGCTCACGTGGACCAGACCGTCCACGCCCTCGGCGAGCTGCACGAAGGCGCCGAAATCGGCGAGGCGCACGACCTTGCCGGAGAGGCGCTGCCCCTCCTCCAGGGTCTCGTAGAGACGCTTGCGGGTCTCCTTCTTCTCAGCTTCAAGCACCCGGCGGGCGGAGGCGGTGAACTCCTTTTTCTCCTCGCTGAGCTCCAGCAGGATCACGCGGAGGGTCTGACCCTCATAGGGGGCGAGATCCTCGACGTAGCGGTCGGCCACCTGAGAGGCGGGGATGAAGCCCTCGGCGCCGCCGCAGCTCACGCGCAGACCGCCGCGGACAGCCTTCGTGACCTTCACCTCGACCACGTCCTCCGCCGCCAGCCGCGCCGCCATCTCCTTCCAGGCGACGACCTTGCGGGCCGCCCGTTTGGACAGGGTGATCTGGGACTCGCGGGTGTTCACGTGGGTCACGGTGAGGGTGAGCACGTCGCCCACCTTGTAGGAGGACATGGTCTCGCCCTCCTCGAGCAGTTCTTCCTTGGGGACGATACCGTCCATGTAGGAGCCCACGTCCACCAGCAGATAGTCGGGATTGACCGCGAGCACGCGGGCTTCCTTGACGTCGCCGTTGTTCACGCGCTGCAAGTGAGCATTCAGCAGGGCTTCGAAATCCTCCATTTCCTCAGAGAATCCTTCGGTACCGTTTTCGAAATCATTCATGGGTGATAAGTTTCCTTTTCGTTTCTTTTTTTCAGTTACATTGTCCGGCGGGGCCGGACCGGGCGTCCCGGTTCTCAGACCGCCTTCGTCGCGAACAGGGCAATGATATCGACGAGATAGGGCAGCATGGCCGTGAGGCAGACCAGCCCGATTACCAGGCCGATGGCCCGGAGAATCAGCATGGCGCGGCAGTAGTTCTGGCGGTTCCGGCTGCCGTCGGCAAAGGCCCAGACGAAGAGCATGATGATCCCGACGGTCGGCAGGGAGGTCAGGAGGATCGTCATGATCCATTTGCCGATCGAATGGACGGCCTCCCGGCGCTCGGGCGCCTTCGGCACGAAATCGGTGGGCAGCTCGATCTCCGTCGGCTCGACCCCTTCTCCGACCTCCGGCACCAGTCTCGCCTTCCAGGAGCCCTGAAGGGAGCCGTTCTTGTTGGGATTGTCGCCGTTGCTGTCAGGCTTGAAAAGCGTGGGCGTCTCGTCGGAAAAGACGATCTTCTGAGGAGCCGCCTCGGGCACGGAGTTCGCGGTCTTCTCAGGCT
Organism: Bianqueaceae bacterium; assembly: GCA_045641505.1. Classification (GTDB taxonomy): domain Bacteria; phylum Bacillota; class Clostridia; order Lachnospirales; family Bianqueaceae; genus JAZQNF01. Next base: position 9,245 of record JAZUHB010000062.1, read on the forward strand.
CTTTCAACTCCGCGGGCTCTGCCTCTTCTTTCGCGAGCTCCTCGGTGAAGAAGTCGCGGACCGACTCCGCCGCCTTTTCCCCGCTTTCTTCTTCATTCACGACCAGCTGGATGCCGGTGATTCCCATTTCTTCCAGGTTCGGTTCAGTGTTCATATGAGTTCTCTCCTCTCGTCAGGCGATCAGGACAAAATACGCGATAAACAGGACTGTCAGAACATACAGGCAGACGTTCAGCTTTTTGAATTTGAATTCCAGAACGTGAATCAGGGTGTAGAACACGACGCCGGCGGCGATGCCGTTCGCGATGCTGCCGCTGAAGGGCATCACCAGCGCGGCCAGCACCGCGGGAATCGTTTCGGACAGATCCTCGAAGGGAAGCGTGAAGATCGGTTCGGTCATCAGGATGCCGACGAAGATCAGAATCGGCGCCACCGCGAAGCCCGGCACAGCCAGGAAGAGCGGCGCGAAGAACAAAGACAGCAGGAACATCACGGCGGTCATCACCGAGGCGAGACCCGTGCGTCCGCCCTGCATCACGCCGGCCGCGCTTTCCGCGTAGACCGTCGCGGTCGAGGTGCCCAGCACGCCGCCCGCCATGGTGCTCACGGCATTGGCGAAGAAGGCCTGCTTGGCGCGGACGGGGGTGCCGTCGCTCTCGGTCAGGGCGCCCTTCTTGGCGACGCCGAGCATCGTGCCGAGCGTGCCGAAGAAATCGGAATACAGCAGCGCCAGGATCACGCAGAAGGCGTTCAGCAGGAAGATCCAGACGTTCGGGAAGTCGCCCAGGATGCTCTTGAAATCGAAGCAGGCGCCGCCCAGACTCTTCACCCAGACCGGGAGGGAGAAGAGCTTCGCCGGGATGAGCGAGGGCGTGCCCTCTCCCACCGCGTACCAGCCCAGCAGCTGGCAGCCGATGCCGAGCAGCCAGGTGGCGACGATCCCCAGGAACATGGCCGCGCGCACGTTGTAGTGGTACAGCACGGTGATGATCAGGAAGCCCGCCAGCGTCAGAATCGCCGGAATGTTGTCCAGCCGTCCCATCGCCATGCCGTATCCGGCGTCGACGGTGATGAGGCCCGCGCTCTGCATGCCGACCAGGATCAGGAAGAATCCGATGCCGGCGCTGATGCCCTTCCGCAGGTTTTCGGGCAGGGCGCGGAGCAGCGCCTCGCGGACGTTCAGAAGGCTCAGGATCAGGAGGATCAGGCCCTCGGCGAAGACGCAGAGCAGCACGAACTTCCAGGAGTAGCCCATTTTCGCGCAGAGGGAAACGAAGAACACGCTGAGCCCGAGACCCGGCGCGAGCCCGTAGGGCAGGTTCGCGAACAGGCCCATCGTTAGGGTCCCGATGGCGGAAGCGAGCGCGATGGCGGTGAACAGCTCCTCGCGGGGCATCCCGGTCCCGGCAAGCAGGTTGGGATTGACCAGCAGGATATAGGACATCGCCATGAAGGTGGTGAGGCCGGCCATCAGCTCGCGCAGCACGTTGGTCTTGTTCTCGCGGAGCGCGAAGAGCTTCCGGCCCTTTTTCTTTACACAGATTTCGTCGACTTTATCACGGATCTGGTCCAGGGACATGGCTTATTCCTCCTTTCCTTCGGCGGGGACGGGCTCGTCCGCCCCGGCGGTCTTCTCCCCGGCAGCAGATGCGGCTTCCTGCTGCAGTCTCATTTCCCGGCGGATCATCGGCTCGTTGAGGACGTCGGTGCCGGGAAGCACGAAGCGGCCGGCCCGGATCAGGTCCTGGCTGCCGCGGTCGGTGTTCACGCTCAGGCGCTCGATGGCGTCGTAGGGAAGCGTGATGTCCGTATGGCAATGGGTGTAGGCCTGCGCGGGATCGTCGCGGCGGAGCGCCGTCTTCTCGTTCTCGCGGGCCCGGATCTCCTTCCGGTCGGGGTTGTACACCGCCTGGTCCTCGCAGCCGACGTAGCAGGTGTCGCCCAGGGCAAAATGCGGTCCGCATTTCTCGGCGATCAGCACCGGCAGACGGTCCGCGATGCCGTAATCGAGGGCCATGCAGTAGGCCGCCGTATTGGTTCCGATGGCGAACTCACCCATCGGCAGGGTCTCATTCGGCAGGAAGAGGTTCTCCCGGACGTAGCGCCGGCCCTCCTCCGCGTCCTCGAAGTTGCCGCAGCCGTACTCCGTCACGTAGCCGTTCTCGAAGCGGATCTTCAGATCCTTGTAGAACAGACCGCGAAGATACGCCTCCTCCGCGTGCAGGAGTCCGTTCGTGCCGGCGAGCTGCGGGGAGGTGAAGACCTCGCCCAGCGGAACGTTGAAGTCGGCCAGACAGTTGTAGAAATTGGTCTGGCGGCGCGGGTTCTGGATCGGCGGAAGCGCGACGCAGAGGTCCGTTTCGTTGCCGCCGCGGCCCTTCACGGTGACGGAGCTGCCGCGGTCCAGGGCATTGATCAGCGAGCTCTGCGCCCGCTCGTAACGGCTCTGGTCGAGGGTGTTGATCTCGATCATGGCCCGGAAGACGGCCTCGAAATCGGCGCCGATGGCGGGCGAGGGATAGGCCGTCAGGCTGTAGGCCTGGTTCTGCGTCTGGCTGAGCTCGTCCAGCTGCCGCTCGGTCTCGTCGAGCAGCTGACCGTAGAGGGCGTTCTGCTCATCCGTGAAGGAAAGCGAGGGACTTCCCTGCCCGGGCGAGAAGCGCGGCTCGCCGAAGGTACTGAGGATGGCGGGACCGGCGTAGGCGGCGAAGAGGCTCCTGTTCTCCTCGCAGAGGGCGTCGAAGACCTCGCGGTATTGCTGAACGTAGCCTTCGTCGAGCACCGCGGCCAGATCGAAGCGGTGATCGTACTCGTACTGACGGTTCGGCTCCGCCCCGGCGACCCGCTCGACGAAGGGCAGGAAGCCCGTCTTCTCGGCAATCTTCGGAAGGGCGGCGCGGACGACGCGCTCCATGCCGAGGGGGTAGACGACGCCGGCCGTCTTTTTGCGGCGGGTGTCCTTGCGCTCCCGCGTGAAGCTGTCCCGGTACGCGTTCGCGAAGGCTTCGGCGATGCGCTCCGTCTCCTCGTCGCTGAGACTCAGGACGAACTCGCGGAGCTTCAGCACGTTCTCATCCACGTAGGCGCCGCAGACATCGTACAGATAGTGCGGCGTGTCGAGCTCGGCCTCCGAGGCCGCGCGTCCGAGTCCCCGGTTCTGGGGATCGAAGCCGCCCAGCAGCTCGAAGCCGAGGGTAAGCGGCAGCTCCTGGAGCCGCTGCTCGCGAAGCTTCGCGCTGACGTTCTCCACGGTGACCCGCTCGTGGGTCATCTGATAATGGAGCGCAAAGAAGAACTTCATCCGCTGGAGCAGCAGGAAGCGGCGGTGCGTCATCACGTCCTCCGCGCCCTTGCGGAAATAGGCCGCGACAGCCGCCATGTAAGGACCGAGGTCCTCCTTGAACAGCTTCGACGCGTAGGCGGGATTGGCATAGCTCGTGCCGTAGTTTTGCGGCAGGATGTCCTCGTAGAGAAGGCGCTGATCCTCCTGAAGCTCCCGGAGGGGCGCCGAGGCCAGATACTCCGCGCTGCGCTTTTCCTCCAGCGCGGCGAAGCGGGCCAAAAGCTCCGCCTGGGTCTTCAGGAAAAGGAAAATCTTCTCCCGGAAGCCCTTCTCCTTGGGCGGCTGCATGTTGCGGAGCATATCCTCAAGCTTTTCACGCGCTTCCCGGTACTCGTTTTCCTTCCGGGAATTGTAGAGCTTGTAATATTCTTCGTAGCTAAACATAAATTCTCCTTGAGCGAGGGCTTACTCCTCTTCCTCCAGCTCTTCGATGTCGTTGACGGGATGATCCAGGCCTTCGATGGTGATGCCCTTCTTGGTGGCATAGTCCCAGAGAGCGGCGTGGATCGCCTGCTCCGCCAGCAGACTGCAGTGGACCTTCACGGGGGGCAGACCGTCCAGGGCCTCCATGACGGCCTTGTTGGTCACCTGGAGCGCCTCGTTCACGCTCTTGCCGATGACCAGCTCGGTGGCCATGCTGGAGGTGGCCACGGCGGCGCCGCAGCCGAAGGTCTTGAACTTGACGTCCTCGATGATGCCCTCGTCGTTCACCTTGAGGAAGATGCGCATGATGTCGCCGCACTTGGCGTTGCCGACGGTGCCGACGCCGTCCGCGTCCTCGATCTCACCCATGTTGCGGGGGTTCATGAAATGGTCCATTACTTTTTCGGAATACATATCGATCAGTCCTTTCTTACTTGTTCTTTTTCAGGAAATCCTCATACAGGGGCGACATGGCGCGCAGCCGCTCCACGATGGGGGGAAGCTTTTCCAGGATGTAATCCACGTCCTCTTCGGTGTTTTCGCGGCCGAGGGTGAGACGCAGGGAGCCGTGGGCGATCTCGTGAGGCAGGCCGATGGCCAGCAGCACGTGGGAGGGATCCAGCGAGCCGGAGGTGCAGGCGCTGCCGGAGGAGCCGCAGATGCCCGCGGCGTTCAGCAGCATCAGCATGCTCTCGCCCTCGATGAACTGAAAACTGAAGTTCACGTGGCCGGGCAGACGCTCGGTGCGGGAGCCGTTCAGGCGGCAGTAAGGGATCTTCTCCTCGATGCCGGCGATCAGCCGGTCGCGCATCGCCTGCAGGCGCTTCGCGTTCTCCTCCATCTCGGAGCAGGCCAGCTCGATGGCCTTGCCGAGACCCACGATGCCGGGCACGTTCTCCGTACCGGCGCGGCGGCGGCTTTCCTGCGCGCCTCCGTGGATGAAGGAGGGAAGGCGGATGCCCTTCCGCACGTAGAGCGCGCCGACGCCCTTCGGGCCGTAGAACTTATGCGCGCTCATGGAGAGCATGTCGATGTTCATCGCCTTCACGTCGATGGGCAGGGTGCCCACGGCCTGGACCGCGTCCACGTGGAAGAGCACGCCCTTCTCCTTGCAGACCGCGCCCAGCTCCGCGATGGGATTCACGGTGCCGATCTCGTTGTTGGCGAACATGATGCTGACCAGGACGGTGTCGGGGCGGATCGCCTCGCGGAGCTGTTCCGCGCTGATCTTTCCCTCGGCATCCACCGGAAGATAAGTGACCTCACAGCCCTGCTTTTCGAGCCATTGGCAGGTGTGGAGGATCGCGTGGTGCTCCACGTTCGAGGTGACGATATGCCGTCCCTTCGCGGCGTAGCTTTCCGCGATGCCCTTCAGCGCCCAGTTGTCGGACTCGGTGCCGCAGCCGGTGAAGAAGATTTCACTTTCCTGCGCGCCGAGCGCCTTTGCCACCCGGCGGCGGGCCCGCTCGAGGGCTTCTTTATTGGACTGGCCGAGATCGTAGATCGTGGAGGGATTGCCGTACTGCTCCGAGAAATAGGGGAGCATTTCCTCGAGCACCTCCGCTCTGACCGCCGTCGTGGCCGAATGATCCGCGTACACGAAACGTTCCATTATGTTTTGCCTTCTTTCTATACGGTTTCCGTTTTCATATTGACAAGTTCCTTGAGCGAGATGCCGTCGACGGTCTCGTTCAGGGAATCCATCATGCGTTTCCAGACGTACTTGATGACGCAGCCGCCCTCTTTTTCGCAGGGCTTGTCGCTGGTCAGGGAGCATTCCACGGGGATCAGGTCTCCCTCGCCGGCCCGCAGCACGTCGCCCACCGAGATCTCCCCGGACGGACGGGACAGGAGATACCCGCCCTGCGCGCCGCGGATGCTTTCGATAAGCCCGGCCTGCCGGAGCCTCGGCAGCAGCTGCTCCAGATAATTTTCCGAGACGTCGGTCTCCGCGGCGAGCTGCGTGACGCTCACCGGGCCCTGCCCCTCGGATGCCGCCAGCACCGCCATGGCTTTCAGACTGTACTGGCCCTTCGTCGTGATTTTCATTCGTTCCTCCAAAACCTTCCGGAGGCGGCGGACCGTCTCCAAAAATCCTATCATTTTGGTCGGGATTATTGTATCACTTCCGGAAATGACTGTCAACGGGGATTCTTCTTTTCAAAACCGCTGTAAATATGTTATAATATCCGATGAGGGCCGCGGCGGACCGCCCGCCCTCCCCTATTTTCCGTCAGGGGGTATCCGATGTTCCTGGAATCCTTCAAAGAGTTCAAGAAACTCCGTTCGCTCACGGGCCTGGGCATGTGCCTGGCGCTGGGCGTCATCCTCAGCTTTTTCTTCTCGGTGCAGCTCTCGCAGGAGCTGAAGCTGACCTTCTCCTTCCTTCCCCTCGCGCTGATCGGCATGATGTACGGGCCGTCCTGCGGCTTCATCGCCGGCGCGGCGCTGGACCTGATCTGCTATGTGATCAAGCCGACCGGCCCCTATTTCCCGGGCTTTACGCTGACGACCGCGCTGACCGGTCTGGTCTTCGGGCTGTTCCTCTACAAAGGGCAGACCAAGCTCTGGCGCATGGCCGCCGCGAAGGTCCTGATCAACCTCCTGCTGAATCTTCTGCTGAACTCGCTCTGGCTGAAGCTCCTCTACGGCTCCGCCTTCTGGGCGATGCTGCCGACCCGCCTCGTCAAGAACGCGGCGCTCCTCCCGATCGAGATCGCGCTGCTGTGGCTGATCCTGGTGCCGGTCCGGAAATACCTGATGAAAAACGAATGATTTCTTCCACGCAAAAAGCCGTCCCGTCCGGGGCGGCTTTCTTTTGTTATTTCTGGAACTCGATCACGACGGAATACTCGCGGCTGATGGCGTTCACGACGGGCCGGAAGATCTTCCAGCACTCCATCGCGGCGAACTCGTCGGCCTTCGCGAAGAGCTCGTCCGTCTTCAGCTCCATCCACATCTTGGCGGTCACCTGATTGTAGAGGACGTTCTGATCCTCGGGCGTCAGCGTGAGCTGGCCGAAGGCCAGGAAGCCCTTCTCCGTATCGTAGAAGCGGATACGGTCATGATCGATCTTGACATCGTTCAGGACCGCGTGCGGAATGGTGATACGGACCTCCTTCGCCTCCTTGTCGACATCGATCCAGATGCTCTTCATGTTCTCCAGATCGACCGTGAAGGTGCCGGTGCCGGAGAAGACCACCACCTGGCTCTTGCGGGTGATATCCCAGTTGAACAGACCCTCCTGCAGAATGGTGGTGGTGAGCTCGATGGGCTGCTCCATCACGATCAGCTTGCAGTTCTCCTTGGCCTCGCCCAGCAGCGCTTCGACGAACTCGGCGCTGAAATCGGGCTCCTCCTTCTCGGGCTTGCGGGTCAGGATCTTCACGGAAAGGACCGACGCGACGACGGCGCCGATCAGCAGGCCGATCAGCGCGCCGCGCAGGAACCAGACGAAGCGGCCTCTGCGCTTCCGGCCGTCCTTCACCTTGTCGGCGACCTTTTCCGCGATCTGCTCGGACATGCTTTCAGTCATTTTTTCGGTATCTTTTTCGGACATATTTTCCTCCTTACTCCAGGGTCTCCGCGACGCGGCGGAGAAGCTCCGGGATTTCGAGATGCTGCGGACAGACGTCCGCGCAGGCATAGCAGGACAGGCACTCGGAGGCCTGAGGATGCTCCTTGGTTGCACGCGCGTAATCTTCCTTGCTCTTGGCGCGGTTGCCGTAGGTGAGGTAGCCGTTCATCACGCGGAAGAGCCGCGGGATCTCCATGCCCACCGGGCAGTTTTCCATGCAGTATTTGCAGGCGGTGCAGGGAATGGTGGGAGCGGACGCGAGCTTTTCGCGGACCGCGGTGTAGGCGGCCTGCTCCGCCTCGGAGAGGACGGGCACCTCGGCGAGGGTCGCCGTGTTCTCCTCCATCTGCGCGAGGGTGCTCATGCCGGACAGGACCGCGCGCACGCCGGGCAGCGACGCCGCGAAGCGGAGCGCTCTCGCCGGCAGACCGACCTCGGGGGCAACGCCGTCGAAGAGCGCGGCGGTCTCCGCGCCGAGCTCGGCCAGGGTGCCGCCCTTGACGGGCTCCATGATCACCACGGGCTTCCCGAAGGAACGGGCGACCTCATAGCAGCGGCGGGACTGCACGGACGGGTTCTCCCAGTCGGCGTAGTTGATCTGCAGCTGGACGAACTCCATCTCGGGGTGCTTCGTGAGGATCTCCTCCAGCACCTCGGGCGTATCGTGGAAGGAGAAACCGATCTGGCGGACTCGGCCCTCGGCCTTCAGTTTTTTCATGAAGTCCCAGAGACCGTTCTCGTCGGCGTACTGCACGTTGTCCGCGCTCATCGCGTGGAGCAGATAGTAGTCGAAATAGCCGGCGCCGCTGTTCTCGAGCGACTGGGCGAAAATCTCCTCCGCGGAGAAGCCCTTGGACTTCATCAGCCAGATGGGCAGCTTGTCCGCGATCGTGTAGCACTCGCGGGGATAGCGCTCGACCAGCGCCGCCCGCATCATGCGTTCGTTGCCGCCGTCCATGTAGGCACGGGCCGTGTCGAAGTAGGTGAAACCGTTCGCGAGGAAGAGGTCGACCATCTTCGAGACCTGCTCCAGATCGGGCGCGTCGCCGATCATCGGCGGACGCATCAGGCCGAAACCGAGAATCTTCATTCCGTTTTCTCCTTTACAGCAAAGACTTGAGGCGGGCGGAAAGCCCGCGGTGACTTATTTGATGACCAGGTTGTAGATGCGGCCGGGCACGAAGATCTCCTTGATGACGGTCTTGCCCTCCAGCTGGGAAGCCAGACGGGGATCGGCCATCACGGCGGCCTTCACGTCCTCCTGCGTCGCGTCCTTCGGGACACTCACGGTGCCCTTGGTGCGGCCGCAGAACTGGATCGCGAGCTGGATCTCGCTCTCGACGGTCAGGGCCTCCTCGTAGGTCGGCCATTTCTGCTCGAAGACATAGCCCTCGTAGCCCATCGTCTGCCACAGCTCCTCGGTGACGTGGGGCGCGGCGGGATTCAGCAGGATCAGGAAGGTCTTGAACTCGTCGGCGGTGACGCTGCCCTTCTGGTACATCTCGTTCAGAAGCTCCATCAGCGCGGCGATGGCGGTGTTGCCCTTCAGGTTCTCGTAATCGTAGCTGACCTTCTTGACGGTGCGGTGCATCGCGTGGAGCAGTTCCTTGGAGTAGCCCTGCTCGCCGTTCACGAGCTCCTGCAGCTTCCAGACGCGCTCGACGAAGCGGCGGCAGCCCTTGACGCCGTTGGTCTGCCAGGGAGCGGCCTTCTCGAAATCGCCGATGAACATCTCGTACAGACGGAGGGTATCCGCGCCGAACTCGTCGATGACCTCGTCGGGATTGACCACGTTGCCGCGGGATTTGGACATCTTCTCGCCGTTCTCGCCCAGGATCATGCCGTGGGAGGTGCGCTTCGCGTAGGGCTCGCTGTAGGGCACGACGCCGAGGTCCTAGAGGAACTTATGCCAGAAGCGGGAATACAGCAGATGCAGGGTGGTATGCTCCATGCCGCCGTTGTACCAGTCGATCTGGCCCCAATAGCGGAGCGCCTCCTCGGAGGCCAGCGCGTTCTTGTTCTTCGCGTCCATGTAGCGGAGGAAGTACCAGGAGGAGCCGGCCCACTGAGGCATGGTATCGGTCTCGCGGGTGGCGGGGCCGCCGCAGACGGGGCAGGTGGTGTTGATCCAGGAGGTCATCGCGGCCAGGGGGCTCTCGCCGTTGGGACCGGGCTCGTAGCTGTCGACCTCGGGCAGGAGGAGCGGAAGTTCCTTCTCGGGCAGCGGCACCCAGCCGCCGCAGTGCTCGCAGTAGACCAGCGGGATGGGCTCGCCCCAGTAGCGCTGACGGGAGAAGACCCAGTCGCGCAGCTTGAAGTTGACCTTCTTCTCGCCGATGCCCTTCTCGGTCAGGTAGGCGATGATCGCCTTCTTCGCCTCGGGGACGGTCAGACCGTTCAGGAAGCCGGAATTGACCATGGTGCCCTCGGCGATGTCGGTGTAGGCGGCCTCTTCCACGCTGCCGCCGGCCACGACCTCGATGATGGGAAGACCGAACTTCTTCGCAAACTCCCAGTCACGGGTGTCGTGAGCGGGCACGGCCATGATGGCGCCGGTGCCGTAGCTCATCAGCACGTAGTCGGAGATCCAGATCGGGATCTCGGTGCCGGTCACGGGGTTGACGGCGCGGATGCCCTTGAGTTCGACGCCGGTCTTCTCCTTGGCGAGCTCGGTGCGCTCGAAGTCGGATTTGGAATTGGCGAAGGCACGGTAGGCCGTGACCTCGTCGAAGTTTTCGATCTGATCTTTCCACTCGTCGATGTAGGGATGCTCGGGGCTCATGACCATGTAGGTGGCGCCGAACAGGGTATCGGGACGGGTGGTATAGATGCGGAGGGTGCGGCCGCCGGCCTTGAAGTCGACCTCGGCGCCCTCGGAGCGGCCGATCCAGTTGCGCTGCTGGGTCTTGACGCGCTCGATGTAGTCGACGCTGTCCAGATCATCCAGGAGACGCTGGGCGTAGGCGGTGATCTTCAGCATCCACTGGCTCTTCATCCGGCGCTCGACCTCGGCGCCGCAGCGCTCGCAGCAGCCGTTCACGACCTCCTCGTTGGCCAGACCGACCTTGCAGGAGGGGCACCAGTTGATGGCCATTTCCTTCTTGTAGGCAAGGCCCTTCTCGAAGAGCTTCAGGAAGATCCACTGGGTCCACTTGTAGTATTCGGGATCGGTGGTGTTCACCTCCCGGTCCCAGTCGAAGGAGAAGCCGATGGACTGGAGCTGCTGCTTGAAATGAGCCACGTTCCGCTCGGTGACGATGCGGGGATGGATATGGTTCTTGATGGCGAAGTTCTCGGTGGGAAGACCGAAGGCGTCCCAGCCCATCGGGAACAGGACGTTGTAGCCCTCGAGACGGCGCTTGCGGGCGACCACGTCGAGCGCGGTGTAGGGACGGGGATGACCCACGTGCAGGCCCTGTCCGGAAGGATAGGGGAACTCGACGAGCGCGTAGTACTTGGGCTTCGTATAGTCTTCCGTAGCGGCGAAGGGCTTCTTCTCGGCCCAGACGGCCTGCCACTTTTTCTCGATTACTTTATGGTTGTAGGTTTCCATGATAGGTGCCTCGGTTCTTAGGATTTATTCGGTAACGGCTGCGGTGGTGTCGACCCAGATCGCGGGACGGACACCGAGATTCTCGACGCCGATGGTCAGGCCGACGGCGGAGTTGAACACGCCGGAGAACGTCACGACGGCGCGGTATTTATCGGACTGGCCCTGCGTGCGGGTCCAGTAGGTGCAGGTGTTCCAGGAGGCGTCGCGGAAGCAGCCGCGGGCCTCGGCGTAGGCCGTGACGGGGCAGAGACGGCTGTCCTCGTCCGGCATGTACTTCTTGATCTCGGACACGGTCAGCAGGTAGCAGTAGTCGCTGGAGTTGCCGCCGGTGGCGCTGACCGTCGTCTTCAGCACGTAGGGCGCCACGTAGCGGTCGAAGGCTGTCGTGTAGAACTCGCCGTTCAGGTACTTGCGGACGCTGCTGTCCTTCCAGTTGACGCCCAGGTCATTGCCGTAGCGGTCCTGGAGCATGGGGTGGAAGATCATGCTGTCGAGCGCGTATTTGCTGAGCAGGAGCACCTTGCCCTCCGCCACCGCGAGGACCTTCCATTCGATCTCCTCGGCGCCGTTTTCGAGGTCGTTATCCTGCTCGAAGAAGCCGAATTTCACGGTATCGCCCGCGACCGCCGCGCAGACGGCGGCGTACTGCAGCCGGCCCTTGGCGCGGGCCGCAAAGTCGTCGGCGTCCTTGTAGCCGCGGATCTGCACGAGGTATCCGTAGGCCGCTTCGAGCTCCTCCGCTTCGAAGGCCTGCGTGCCCATCACGTACAGGCACTCGGAGGCCTGCGTGTCCGCGTCGGAGTAACCCCGGATCGAATCGAAGAGCGCGAACGCATCGGCGAACTGACCGTTCTCCATAAGCACGGCGGCCTTCCCGTAGTCGCACTCCCTGACGCGTTCGGCCGCGTCCTCGAAGCCGCCAAGCTTCACGAAGCCGGCGCGGGCCTGGTCGAACTTGCCTTCCTGAAGCAGACCCTCGGCGATGCGGTAGTAGCAGCGGTCGATCTCGGTTTCGCTTTCGGAATAGCCCCGGAGCGCCAGGAAGGCCTGGATGGCCTCCTCGTATTTGCCCTCTTCCTCGAGAGCAAGCGCCGCGTTGTAATCCCGCTCGAGGATCAGGGCCTTGCAGCGCTCGATCTGCTCCGCGCTGTCTTTATAATCCGCGATCTTGCCGAAGGGAACCATCGCTTCCTCGTATCTCTGCTGCTCCAGCAGCTTGGTGCCGCGGGCATAGCGGGCCGCGGGCAGGATGTAGAGCTGGCTCACAGCCGAGATCCCGAGGAAGGCGGCCAGGAAGATCACCACGCCCAGGGCGGCGCGGCGTTCCCTGCGTTTTTCCTCTTTGGTCAGAACGTTTTTGGTTCTCTTTTTTTCTTTCTTCGCGGCTTTTTCCTTCGCGGGCTGTTCCTCCGCGAAGAAATCTTCCGACTTCAGCTCATCTTTCTTCGACATGGTTTCTCCCTCGGCCTGACGCCGATTCCGTTATAAATCAGTACAGAATTACTTCATACAATTATACTCTCCGCGGGCCCCGATGTCAACCGACAGGCCTCCCTCGGCAGGATTGCGCGCTTTCCGGAAATGATGTATACTACGTAGGTCAATATCAAAGAAAGGTTTCATCGAACATGGCTCTGCTGCAACTGAAAGACATCGGCAAGATCTACGTCTCCGAGGGCAACGTCACCGTCGGCATCCGCGGCGTGAACCTCTCCTTCGACCGGGGAGAGTTCGTCGCCGTGACGGGCGCCTCCGGCTCCGGCAAATCCACGCTGCTGAACGTGATCAGCGGCATGGACAGCTACGAGGAAGGCGAGCTCTTCATCGAAGGCTGCCCCACCTCGCACTACAGCCAGACCGACTGGGAGATCTACCGTCAGAACTATATTTCGTTCGTATTCCAGGATTACAACATCATCGACAGCTTCACGGTCCTCCAGAACGTGGAGCTCGCTCTCATGGACATCGAGGACCGGAAGGAGCGCCGGCGCCGCGCCGTGGATCTGCTCCGCCGTGTCGGGCTGGGCGACCGGCTGCACCAGAAGGGCAGCAAGCTCTCCGGCGGCCAGAAGCAGCGCACCGTCATCGCGCGGGCGCTCGCCAAGGACAGCCCCATCATCCTCGCCGACGAGCCCACCGGCAACCTCGACAGCGAGACCGCGAAGGAGATCGTGGCGCTGCTTCGGGAGGTTTCCCGGGACAAGCTCCTGATCATGGTCACCCATAACTACGAGCAGGTCGAGGACACGGCTACCCGCCTCATCCGCGTCTACGACGGCGCGGTGGAAGCCGACACCTTGCTCCGGGACGCTGCTGTGCCCGCGGAGCCCGCTTCCCGTCCCGCCGGGAGCGCGGCAGGTAAGCCCCGATACTTCCGCGACGGCCTCACGCTCGGCGGCGCGGTGTTCTGCGCGAAGCCGATGCTCTCCTTCTTCCTGATCCTCTTCCTCACCGTCGGCGCGCTCGGCATCTTCGCGGTGACGTCGCTGTTCGACTTCTCCTCCCTCTTCGACAAGAGCTACATGTTCACGCCCCGCGAGGGCCGCGTGATCGTCTCGACACGCGACGGGAAGGCCCCCTCGCAGGAAAAGATCGGGGAGCTCGCGCGTCTCACCGGCGCGGAGAACTATCTCCTCTTCGATTACCCGCTGGACATGGGCGAACGGATGTATTCCTTCTCCTTCCCCGACTCCCCGGAAATCCGCTCCCGGCTCCGCTTCACCTACGGCGAGTTTCCCGAGCGGCTCTCCGTGGGCCGTCTGCCGGAAAAGGACAGCGAGGTCCTGCTCCTGCTCCCCATCGGTGACAGCGCCTTCTGGGGCAGCGACGAGATCCTCCACCCCTGCATGATCTTGCAGGGAGGCGAAGGGAAGAATCCCCCGATGTTCCGCGTGACCGGCATCTCCTATCTCTACGACAACACGCAGCCCTCCCGCATCGTCTTCACGGAAGCCGGCTTCTTCGCCCTCTGCGAAAAGCTGCAGGCCGACCGTCCCGACTACAGCCAGTTCTCCCTCCTCTTCGACAGCGACGACGAGGCGCGCGCGGCCGTCCGGACGCTCCATGATCAGGCCGGCGATTACGTGGCAGTCATGAGCAGCGAGACCTACGTCCCCAACGCGGCCGAGGTCATCATGGATTCGCTGCTGAACGTGGGCCTCGTCGTCCTCTGGGTCCTCTCGATCCTCTTCCTCGCGTTCTTCATCCACCTGTGCACCGGCCGCTCCGTGCAGAGCTTCCGGGACGACATGGCGATCCTCCGCTCGATGGGCATCCCGGTGCGCACCGTGAAGATTTCGGTCTACGTCCGGATGTTCCTCGCGATGATCCCCGCGGTCCTCGCGGTCTTCCTGGCCGCCTTCCTGATCTTCCGCTCGCCCAAGGCCAATCCGAACTTCACCTATCTGCCCTGGTGGGGCTACCTCCTCATCGTGCTCGGCATGATCCTCCTGACCTGGCGGATCACCGCGCGGCAGATGAAAAAGCTTTTCTCCGAAAGCGTCCGCAAGAATCTGGCAGGAGGTGACGCGCAATGATCCGCCTGAACCAGGTCGACAAATATTTCAACAAAGGCCGTTCGAACGAGATCCACGTGGTGAACGGTCTCTCCCTGGAGCTGCCCGAGACCGGCATGGTCGCCTTCTTCGGCCCCAGCGGCTGCGGCAAGACCACGCTCCTCAACGTGATCGGCGGTCTGGACGGCTTCGACAGCGGCGAGCTGACCGTGATGGGCGCCGACATCCGCAAGCGGACCGACCTGATCCGCAACAAGCATATCGGCTTCATCTTCCAGAACTACAATCTGAACAAGCTGGAATCGGTCAGCGAGAACGTGGCCGACGCGCTCCGGCTCTGCGGCATCCGGGATGAGGCGGTCCTCTCCGCCCGCGCCTCAGCGGCCCTCGCCGCGGTCGGCATGGAAAACTACCGGAACCGCACCCCCGATACCCTCTCCGGCGGCCAGCAGCAGCGCGTCGCCATCGCCCGCGCCATCGTCAAGAACCCGCCGGTCCTTCTGGCGGACGAGCCCACCGGCAACCTCGACGAGCAGAACACCGTGATGGTGATGGACCTCCTGAAGGAGCTCTCCCGCACGCGGCTGGTGCTTCTCGTCACCCACGAGGCCGAGCTCGTGAGCTATTACTGCGACCGGGTGATCGAGCTCCGGGACGGCCGCGCCGTCGCCGATACGCTGCAGACCTCCTCCGAGGCCTACTCCGCCCGCAAGCGGAGCGACATCTGGCTGGGCGAGCTGGAAAAGCAGTCCCTCGCGGACGGTCCGGTCCGCCTCGAATACTACGGTGACGCGCCCGCCGCGCCGATTTGCCTCACCCTCGTCCGGCAAGGAGACAAGTATTTCCTTCAGGCCGACGGTGCCGAGGTCCGCTTCCTCGACGAAAGCAGCGAGACGAAGCTCCGCGAGGGCGTCTATCAGGAGCGTGACGCGCAGGCGCCCGCGCGCGAGATCGACCTCTCCGCCCTGCCTCCGCTGGAGGAAAAGCGCGCTGTCCGCTACGGCCGGCTCTTCAGCTTCGCGAACTCGGTCAAAAGCGGCTTCCGCACTCATTTCACGAAAAAGAAGAAGGGCAACAAGGCGCTGCGCCGGGTGATGGTCCTCTTCGCCGCGGTGCAGGTCTTCGCGGCGGCCCTGTTCGGCACGGCCTTCCGCGAGCTGTCCGAGATCCGCGGGCAGAACACCTCCTCCGTCTTCTATCTGAAGCTTGCCGACAAGAGCCGCACGCCCCTGCCGGAAAAGCTGCCCGAAGGCGCGGCTGCCGATTCGGTCACGTACCGCTCCGACTACCGCTACGGCGACACGGAGCTCGGCTTCTCGCCCGGCAACTTCGAGACCTTCTCCACCGACTACTATTCCTTCGATTTCAACGCGGTCGGCGTCTATCTGAGCACCGAGGCCGCGAAGGGCCTGCCGGTCCTCGCCGGAAGCGGCGAGCTCACCGACCCGAACGGGCTCATCCTTTCCCGCGGCGCCGCCGACCAGCTGCTCGAGGCCTCTGCCTTCGGCTACATCGAAAGCTACCGCGACCTCATCGGGCTCAAGGCGAACGACAACCGCGGCAGCCGGATCACGGGCATCGTGGACCTTCCGGAAAACGTGTTCTTCATCACGCCCGCGGCGCTCACCGCCCTCTGCCTGAACGGAAATCTTCCGCTCGCCTCCGCGGCGGGCAGCCCCTACGACGTCCCCGAGGGAACGGCGCTCCGCATCCTCGCGCCGGGTGTATCCGACGGCACCGATTCCGTGACCTTCCGCGGCATCCGCTTCGCCGTAAACGAAAAGATCGTCCGTCCCTCCCAGACCTACGGCAGCCGCGTCTACCTCGACTGGCTCGCGGCGAACGGCCGGAAGCCCCTCTCCGAGGAGGAATACGCGATCGACCGGGAGCCCGCTCTGAAGAACGATCCCGCGGCCCTCGCCGCCTACGAGGACGCGCACTATTTCGACTACCTCGACAGCTTCTACGCCGATCTCGACGTCTGCCTCCGGGAATACTACTTCTTCTACTGCGATTTCGAGGTGTGGCTCGCCCTCCGGGGCTACGATGCCGCCCGCTGCACTTACGCGGAGGAAGCCCTCTATCTCGCCCATCAATACAAGGCCGAGCACGGCCGCTATCCCTCCCGCTCCGAATATGAGGCCGGTCAGGGCTTCGAAAAGTATCTCACCGTCGAGCAGGGCCTGCGTCAGCTCACCCGCAACTCTGAGCTGTTCGAGCAGTTCTACAGCGGCGAATACCGGGGCGGCATCTACGAGGACGAGTATTATCTGCTGAACGAAAAGGATTACGAGCGCCTCGCCTGCTCCTTCGGTCCCAGCACCCTCGGCCTTGAAAACAATCCGATGAACACGTGGGTCAACGTCTACGCGGTGATCCACTCGACCGATCCGGAGGCCACCGAGGCTTGGCTCCGTTCGAATCCCGACCTCGGAGATGCCGAGACGCTGAAGCAGAATCTGCAAACCCCCGCGGACCGCTTCGAGGAGGACCTCGCCGACCAGAAGCAGGAGCTCACCGCCAGCCTGATCACGATGCTGATCCTCTTCGGCGTGATGAGCGTCTGCATGTATTTCATCATGCGCTCGGCGCTGATGAGCCGGGTCCGGGAGACCGGCATCCTCCGGGCGATCGGCGTCTCGAAGAGCAACCTTCTTTTGCGCTACGCCGTCGAGGCCGGCACCCTCACCACCCTCACGGTGCTGCCCGGCTACCTGGTCTCGAGCCTCCTGATGGGAGTCTGGTTCAGCCGCTCCGCCGCGGTCAGCCTCCTCTTCTACTATCCGCTGTGGATGGCCGTCCTGCTGCTCATCGCGCTCTACGCGGTCTGCCTCCTCTGCGGCACGCTGCCGGTCATCACGCTTCTTCGGAAGAGTCCGGCGGAGATCCTCAGCAAGTACGACATCTGAAACGCAAAAAAGCCCCGCGCGGAACCGGGTCGAGCCCGATTCCGGCGGGACTTTTTTTGCCGAAAATCCAAAATCACGCGTTGAAATACATATCGAACACGACGGAGCCGCGCCTTACATCGGCGTGCCGACCTCGATCAGATTTCCGTCCGGATCGTAGAAGCGCATCACCCGCTGCCCCCAGCTGTGCGTCATGGGCAGGTTGACGAACTCCGTTTCCGGATAGAGCGCTTCGAGCTTTTCGAAAAAGGCGTCGAGGTCTTCCTCCTCGAAATACAGCTCGCAGGCGTTATTCCGCGGAACAACGTCCCGGCCGAGAAAGCCGCGCCAGTATTTTTCTTCCTGCAGCACGAGCCCGCCCGACAGGATCATGTTGCCGTCATTGTCGGCGAGCGTTTCGAGCCCGAAGAGATCGTGATAGTACTTCTCGGCTATTTCGATATCCTTTACAACGATCAAAAATCCGTTCAGTTTCATGGGAACCTCGTCTTCTGAATAATTTCACTAATCACGGACAGCGTCGCGGAGACGCATACGGCTGCCGCTCCGTATTTCACATCCGTGACCCAAACCAACGGCGTTCTTATTTGAGAGGCTCCGCTTCGGCCTCGGCCGTGAGTTTTCTGACCGGCACCCAGATTCCGCACTCATAATCCGGCGACTGGGGATTTCCGGCGGAATAGAATTCGACGGAGGACGGCGCAATCTCATAGCTCGCCCGCGCGGCCGGGATCCACTCGTCCCAGACCTGCGCGTTGACCTCCTGCAGCGTCTGCGGGATCGGGCCCTTCGCCGAGAAGATCGCCCAGTCGCTTTCCGGGAAGGTGAAAAGCTCCAGTCCCTCCGGCACGTCGCCGCCCTCGTAAAGGCCGGCGATCCAATACGCAAAGCCGTCGTCGCCGTCGGCGCAGATCGCGAACATGCCGATTCCGTTTTCGAGGATCGCCGCCTCGACCGCCGTTTCCGGCTTCATCGTCTGCCACAGGCGCGCGTACTTCTCATTATACTCCCGGTCCCAGAACTCCGGGCATTTGCTTGCGCCCTCGTCCGGCGCGATCTCGGTATGAAAACCGATAAAGGTCAGTTCATTTTTGTGTTCGAAAACAGCGTCTTTCATTTTTCTTCAATCTCTTTTCTGATTCGTTCTGGGGCCCGAGGCTCCGATGTCATACTTTTCGTACAGAAAACCGGCTAAGGCCTTCTTCACTTTCCGGACGCTTAGTCCGGTTTCTGCCGGAGCACAGAGACAGTCATAGAAGACGAAGGCGCCTCGCTCGGGTGTGCCGGTCCGAAGAGCGTCCTTATACAAAAACAGCGTGAAAAACATTTCTGCTCTTCACGCTGTCCTTCGATAGCGGGAAAATTACTTCTCTTCCTCAGCCGCCTTCTTGGCCTCGGCCATGATCTTCTCCATCACGTCTCTGGGAGTATCTTCGTAGCGGACGAACTCCATCGTGAACTTGCCGCGGCCCTGGGTCATGGAGCGCAGGTCGGTGGGATAGCTGAACATCTCAGCCATGGGGACCTCGGCCTCCAGGACGGTCTTCTTGCCGACATGCTCCATACCGAGCACGCGGCCGCGACGCTTGTTCATGTCGCTCATGACGTCGCCGACGTAGTCGCCGTCGACCGTGACGTGGGCGCTCATGATGGGCTCGAGAATCGCGGGATTCGCCTTGGGGATGCCCTCCTTGAAGGCCAGACCGGTCGCAATCTTGAAGGCCATTTCAGAGGAGTCGACAGGATGGTAGGAACCGTCGGTCAGGGTGGCTTTCAGGCCGACCATGGGGCAGCCGGCCAGCACGCCGTGCTGCACGCACTCGGCGATACCCTTCTCGACAGCAGGGAAGTAGTTCTTGGGAACGGAGCCGCCGAAGACCTCTTCCGCGAACACGTAGGGAGTGTTCTCACCGGACGGCTCGAAGCGGATATGGACATCGCCGTACTGGCCGTGGCCGCCGGACTGCTTCTTGTGCTTGCCCTGGACGGTGACGGTGCCGCGGATGGTCTCGCGGTAGGAGACCTTCGGCTTGGACAGAACGATGCTGGTCTTGAACTTGTTGAGCAGCTTGGAGCTGACGACGTCCAGATGCTGATCGCCGATACCGTAGACGAGCTGCTGGCTCATCTCGGCGTCGACCATGACCTTGATGGTGGGATCCTCTTCCATGATGCGGTTGAGGCCCTGAGCGACCTTGTCTTCCTCGCCCTTGTTCAGAGGAGAAACGGCCATGCAGAGCAGCGGCTCATCGAAGGTGCCGGGCGCGTAGCGGATATCGAGGCCCTTGACGGCCAGGGTGTCGCCGGTGCCGGTGTTGGACAGCTTGGCGGTGGCGCCGATGTCGCCGGAGTGGATCTCGGAGACCTCGATCTGCTCCTTGCCGCGCATCACGTACAGCTTGGAGATACGCTCGTCGCCGCCCTTGACGGTGTTGGTATAGGAATCGGCGCGGATGACGCCGCTCTTGACCTTGAAGAAGTTGATCTTGCCCATGTTGGGATCGATCAGGGTCTTGAAGACGAACGCGGAGGCAGCTTCGCCGTCAGCGCAGGGGATGCCCTTCTTGTTGCCCTCGAAGTCGAAGCCGACGGAGTTGGCGTTCGCCTTGACGGGAGAGGGGAAGTACTTGGTGATGGAATCGAGCAGCACGCTGATGCCGGTGCCGAGGGGCGCGATGCCGCAGAGCACGGGCACGACCAGGTTGTTCATGGTACCCTCGAGCAGGGCGTCCATCAGCTCTTCCTGGCTGATCTCGTCATCCAGCAGGATGCGCTCCATCAGCTCCTCGCTGACGTTGGCGATGGCGTCCTCCATCAGGGACTGATGGACGGAAGCGATCTCATCGGACATGGATTCGGGGATGGCACAATCCACGACCTTGTTGCCCTCGAACTTACGGCCGGTCATGGTGGGGATATCGACAAAGCCCACGAACTGGCCCTTCTCGACGATCGGGACCTGCAGGGGGGCGATAGAGGAACCGAACTTGTCCTTCAGCTGCTCCAGCACGCGGTCGATGTTGGCTTCGGGATCATCCATGCCGTTCACGAAGAAGAAGCAGGGAAGACCGGCCTCGGAGACCTTCTCCCAGGCGAGCTCGGTACCGACCTCGACACCGGCCTTGCCGTCGACCACGATCACAGCCGCGTCGGCGACGGACAGAGCCTGCTGCACTTCGCCCACGAAGTCGAAGTAGCCGGGAGTATCCAGGACGTTGATCTTGCAGTCTTTCCACTCGATGGGGATCAGAGAGGTGTTGACGGAAAACTTTCTCTTGATCTCTTCAGGATCGAAATCGCTGACGGTCTTGCCGTCCGCGACCTTGCCCTGACGGGAAATGGCACCGGAGGCAAAGAGCATGGCTTCGGCGATGGTGGTCTTGCCCACGCCGCCGTGGCCCATCAGAACGATGTTGCGCACCTTGTCAGAGGTATAGACATTCATAAAACAGTTCCTCCACAAAAGAATTTTTATAGTCTTGGAGACATGAACTCACGGTCTCCGAAAAACGTCTCTTTTGGTACTTTAACACAAATCCGTCAAAAAATAAAGAAGAAAATTCTTTATTTCGACGGTTCTCCGGACGCCGCCAGCTTCTGCGCCTGGTCGTAGGTGACGAGCGCGTCGAAGAGCTCGTCCAGCGCGCCGTCCATCACCTCCGGCAGGCGGTGGGTGGTAAAGCCGATGCGGTGATCGGTGACCCGGCTCTGCGGAAAATTGTAGGTGCGGATCTTCTCGCTGCGGTCGCCCGAGCCCACCTGGCTGCGGCGGTCTGCGGTCAGGGCGCTCTGCTGCTTCTCCAGCTCGCGCTGATAGAGCTTCGCGCGGAGCATCTCCATCGCCATGTCCTTGTTCTGGTACTGGGAGCGCTCGTTCTGGCACTGGACCACGATGCCCGTGGGCAGATGCGTGATGCGGATGGCGCTCGAGGTCTTGTTGACCTTCTGGCCGCCCGCGCCGCTGGAGCGGAACACGTCGACGCGAAGCTCCGAGGGATCGATCGCCACGTCCACCTCGCTGGCCTCGGGCAGCACCGCGACGGTCGCCGCGGAGGTATGGATGCGGCCGCCGGATTCGGTTTCCGGCACCCGCTGGACCCGGTGCGCGCCGCTCTCGTACTTCATGCGGGAATAGGCGCCGCGGCCCCGGATCATGAAGACGATCTCCTTGAGACCGCCCAGATCGTTCTCGTTTTCGTCGACGGTCTCGAGCTTCCAGCCGACTCGCTCGGCATAGCGCGCGTACATGCGGTAGAGCTCCGCCGCGAACAGCGCCGCCTCGTCGCCGCCGACGCCGGCGCGGATCTCGACGATCACGTTCCGCTCGTCGTTCGGATCCTTCGGCAGAAGGAGCAGCGTAAGCTGCCTTTCGAGGGACGCGACGCTCTCCTCGCCGGCGGAGATCTCCTCCTTGAGAAGCGCGCGCATTTCCTCGTCCCGCTCGGCCTCGAGGAGCGCCCGGCAGTCCGCGAGCTCCCGCCTGGCCTTTTCGTAGGCCGCGAAGCAGTCGGTGACCGGCGTAAGCGCGTTCAGCTCCTTCACCGTCTTCTGCCACCGGGCCGGATCGGCCAGGAGCGACGGGTCGTTCAGCCGGTCGCGGAGTTCGTCCCGGCGGATCACCAGTTCAGGTAGATTTTCAAACATGATTCGCAAAGATTACGGACGCCGCGCCGTCACGGTCCGGTCGAGACCGGCCAGATCCCGAAGAAGGCGCACGCCCTGCCAGCCGTGCTCCCGGAGGAGCCGGCAGACCGCCTCGCCCTGATCCTCCCCGATCTCGCAGCAAAGCGCGCCGCCGGGCAGAAGATGAGACGCGGCCTCCTCCGCCAGACGGCGGTAGAACGCGAGTCCCTCCTCCTCCGCGACGAAGGCGAGCTCCGGCTCGAAGCGGGTGATCTCAGGCTGAAGAGTGACATATTCCTCCCTGCGGACGTAGGGAGGGTTGGAAGCGATAAGGGAAAAGAGAGGCGCGTCCGCGGGCAGGGCTCCGAACAGGTCTCCCTGAAGGAAGCGGACATCGGCCCCGTTCGAAAGGGCGTTCTCCCGGGCGACCTCGAGGGCGTCCGCGGAAAGGTCCGCGGCCCAGACCGGAAGACCGGTGCGAAGCGCCAGCGCGACGGCGACGCAGCCGCTGCCGGTGCAGAGATCGAGAAGGGGGCCTTCGCCCGCAAGCTCTTCCGCGGCCTGAACCAGAAGCTCCGTCTCGGGACGGGGAATCAGCACCCGCTCGTCCACCCGGAAGGGCAGTCCGCAGAACTCCCACTCGCCCAGCACGTAGGCCAGGGGCCGGCCGCTGAGACGCTCGGCCAGCAGGACCTCGTACCGGTCGAGGAGCTCCTCCGGCACCTCGTCGGCACTGTGGAGCAGATAGCCGCCGGGGCCGAAGCCGGCGACGCCCTGAAGCAAAAGCCGGGCTTCACCATCCGCCTCGTCCGGGACCGCCGTCCGAAGCCGGGCGCGGCCGTACTGCAGCAGTTCGCGGTAGGTCATTCCTTCGCGGCCTCTTCCTTCGGGCGGTAGAGCTCGTGCGCGATCGGCTCGGTCCCCTCGGGCAGGGGCAGCCCCTCGGCCTCGAGGATCAGGATCGCGGAGCACAGGGCCACCTCCAGCTCGCGCTCGTCCGGCTCCTTCGTGGAGATCCGCTGGAACCAGAGGCCCGGCGCCACGAGGGCGTTCATGAGCTTCGACTCGCTCTTCGCGGAGAACTTCAGGATCTCGTAGGAAATGCCCGCCATCACCGGCAGGAGCAGCAGCTTCAGCAGGATCCGGAAGACCGGCTGACTGACCGGAATGAACATGAACAGAATGATGCTGAACACCATGATGATGAAGATGAAGCTGGTGCCGCAGCGCTTGTTCAGACGGCTCTTCGTGCGGGCGTTCTCCACCGTCAGCGCCTCACCGGCCTCGTAGCAGGCGACGACCTTGTGCTCGGCGCCGTGATACTCGAAGGTGCGGGCGATGTCCTTTACCCGGGAGACCGCCAGCATGTAGATCAGGAAGATGAGGAGCCGCATCACGCCTTCGCAGATGGTGAGCAGCCAGGGGGCCGAAATGAAGGGCCGAAGCAGCCATTTCGACACGAGGACGGGCAGCACGATGAAAAGACCTACGCAGAGCAGGATTCCGACCCCGTAGATCAGGATGAAGTCGGATCGTAGC
>JAZUHB010000063.1:0-18949 GCA_045641505.1 Bianqueaceae bacterium
AACGACATGGCTACGATCCGACTTCCCGCGGCCAGTTCTTCCATACCAATTGGACGGGTGAGGGCGGAAGCACTTCGGCGTCCACCTATACCGTGTAAGATTTTTCAGCTTCTGAGTGGACGCCGAAGTGCTCGCAGTTTGCGCGCGAGGTATCGCGCGCAAACTGCTGACCGAATAGGAGCAATTTGGGTGCAATATTTTGCGCGCAAACTGCTGACCATAATTGAGCGATTTGGGTGCAGTATTTTGCGCGCAGACTGCTGTCCAGGTTCAAAAGCATTTCTCACTCCACATAATATCTCTGCCTTTGTGAATCGCCCGCTTCGCGAGACGGTGCAGCGGGGCTTCGCCCCGGCACCGCGACACCGGAACATGAATCCCCCGTTCCGCTGTTTGCCCGCAAAGCGGGCACTTCACTAGCACGGCCTCGCCGTGCGCTTCACTCTAGTGTTCCGGCGCTCCGCGCCCGCTTCACTCATCATTCTGGAGGTTTCTATGGAACTCTGTCTCACCGCGCGCCGGGAAGAGGGTCTTTCCGACGAACAGCTTACCAAAGGTCTCTACGCACTGCTGGAGCAGCATCCCGCGAAAAAGGTGCTGATCCTCCCCCCCGACTTCACCCGCTTCTTCAGCAAGGCCGGCTTCATCGCCAACGTCTGCTATCATTACTATGCCGATCAGGGCGCCGAGGTCGACGTGCTGCCCGCGCTGGGCACTCACGTGGCCGTCACCCGCGAGCAGGCCGCCGAGATGTACGGCGACATCCCCTACGAGAAGATCCTCGTGCACAACTGGCGCACCGACGTCGTGAAGATCGGCGAAGTCCCCGCGGACTATCTCACCGAGATCACCGAGGGTCTGTGGAACGATCCCATCAGCGTCGAGGTCAACAAGCTCATCATGGATGAGAGCTACGACCTGATCATCAGCCCCGGCCAGGTGGTGCCCCACGAGGTCATCGGCATGGCCAACCACTCCAAGAACCTGTTCGTCGGCGTCGGCGGCAGCGACATGATCAACAAGAGCCACATGGTCGGCGCCGTCTACGGCATGGAACGGATGATGGGCAAGGATCACACCCCCGTCCGCAAGGTCTTCGACTACGGTCTGGAGCATTTCCTGAAGGACCGTCCCATCCTGTTCATGCTGACCGTCACCACCGCGCCCGGCGGCAACACCCACGTCCACGGCCTGTTCTGCGGCATGGAGCGTGACGCGCTCGCGGGCGCCATCGCGCTGGCTCAGCAGAAGAACATCGACTTCGTCGAGCACGGCCTGAAGAAGTGCGTCGTCTACCTGGATCCCCGCGAGTTCAAGAGCACCTGGCTCGGCAACAAGGCCGTCTACCGCACCCGCATGGCGATGGCTGACGGCGGCGAGCTGATCATCCTCGCGCCCGGCGTGGAGCGCTTCGGCGAGGACGAGGCGGTCGACAAGCTCATTCGGAAATACGGCTACTGCGGCCGCCTGAGCGTGCTGGAGCAGTTCAAAAAGCCCGAGAACGAGGACCTGCGCGCCAACATGGGCGCCGCCGCCCACCTGATCCACGGCTCCTCCGACGGCCGTTTCGGCATCACCTACGCGGTGAAGAACATCACCCAGGAGGAGATCGCCTCCGTCTGCTTCAAGCCCGCCTCCTACGACGAGATGATCGAGCGCTACGACCCCGAGAAGCTCAGCTACGGCTACAACACCCTGCCGGACGGCGAAGAGATCTACTTCATCCCCAATCCCGCGCTGGGTCTCTGGATCAACCGCGAGAAGTTCAACGAAGAGTAAAACGAAATGCCTGACATCAGAATCATCGCGCTGGACCTGGACGGCACGCTGCTGAGCTCCGACAAGACCCTCTCCGAGGGCAATGCCACGGCTCTCCGGCGCGCCGCCGAGGCCGGCATCGAGATCGTGCCGACGACCGGCCGCTTCTTCGGAGCGATGCCCGCGCCGGTGCGCACCCTCCCCTTCATCCACTATTCCATCAACATCAACGGCGCCAACCTCTATGACGTGCGTAACGACCGCTCCATCGGCGGCGCCTGCCTGCCTCTCGGGGAGGCCCTCGACATCATGCGCTTCCTCGACGGGGAGAACGTGATCTACGACTGCTACATGGACAACTGGGGCTGGATGACCCGCTCCCTGCAGGAGAAGGGCGACCAATTCACCTCCGACATCCATTACCAGAACATGATCCGCGACCTCCGTCACCCCGTGGACGATCTGAAGACCTTCCTCGCCGAACAGGGCAAGGACGTGCAGAAGATCATGCTCTTCGCGGGCGACATGGACACGCACGCGCGGCTCTTCCGCGAGCTGCCCGAGCGCTTCCCGGAGCTGGCCGTCTCCTCCAGCGTCTCCAACAACATCGAGATCAACAACGTCCACGCGAACAAGGGCGAAGCACTGCTCAGGCTGGCGGAGTACCTGGGCCTCAAGCGCCGTCACACGATGGCCTTCGGCGACGCCGTGAATGACCTCTCGATGCTCCGCGAGGCCGGCTTCGGCGTCTGCATGGAGAACGGCGATCCCCGCTGCAAGGCGGTCGCGCGCTACATCTCCGGCACGAACGACGAGGACGGCGTGGCGGAGGGCATCTACCGCTTCTGCAACCTGAAAAAATAAACAGAACGAAAACGCTCACGAAAGGAGACCCGACCCTTGCAACTTTATGAGAACAAGCTTCGCGAGAAATTCCGCGAAGCCCTCACGGCCGTGCTTCCCATCGTCGCAATCGTGCTGATCCTCTCCCTGACCGTCGCCCCGATGCCCGTGGGCACGATGCTCTCCTTCCTGCTGAGCTCGGTGCTCCTGGTGGTCGGCATGATGCTCTTCAACAACGGCGCGGAACTCTCGATGGAGCTGATGGGCGAGCGCATCGGCGCGAAACTGACCCAGAGCCGGAAGCTCCTGCTGATCCTGCTGCTGAGCTTCGCCCTGGGCGTGATGATCACCGTCTCCGAGCCGGACCTCACGGTTCTGGCCGAGCAGGTCCAGTCCATTCCGAATACGGTGCTGATCCTGTCCGTCGCGCTGGGCGTCGGCCTCTTCCTGGTCATCGCCCTGCTGCGCATGCTGATCGGCTTCCCGCTCCGGACCTTCCTTCTGGTTGCCTACCTGATCGTGTTCGCGCTGGCCGCGTTTGCCCCGCCGGATTTTCTGGCGGTCGCCTTCGACTCCGGCGGCGTCACGACCGGTCCGATGACCGTCCCCTTCATCATGTCCTTCGGCGTCGGCATCTCCTTCATCCGGAACGACAAGCACGCCGCGGATGACTCCTTCGGTCTGATCGCGCTCTGCTCCGTGGGGCCGATCCTCGCGGTGCTCCTGCTCAGCCTGATCTACCGGCCCGAGGACGTCTCCTACTCCGCCAAGCTGATCGCCGAGCCGATCTACACGCCGGAGCTCGGCCGCCTGTTCCTGCGGACCCTGCCCACCTATCTGAAGGATATCGCGGTTTCGCTCTTGCCCATCGTGCTCTTCTTCGGCGCCTTCCAGCTGATCAGCCTGAAGCTCGAGAAGAAGACCCTCGCCCGCATCGCGACCGGCCTCGTCTACACCTACGTCGGCCTCGTGCTGTTTCTGACCGGCGTGAACGCAGGCTTCATGCCCGCCGGCTCGTATCTGGGACAGATCATCCCGGACGCGACCGCGGACTGGTTCATCATCCCGATCGGCATGCTGATCGGCTACTTCATCGTCAAAGCGGAGCCCGCCGTCTACGTGCTGATGCGGCAGGTCGAGGAGCTCACCGACGGCGCGATCTCAGGCAAGACCCTGCAGACCGCCCTCTCCGTCGGCATCTCCGCCGCCGTGGGCCTCGCGATGGTGCGCGTGCTCACCGGCATCAGCATCCTCTGGTTCCTGATCCCGGGCTACCTGGTCGCGCTCGTCCTTTCCTTCTTCGTCCCGAAGATGTTCACCGCCGTGGCCTTCGACTCCGGCGGCGTCGCCTCCGGCCCGATGACCGCTACCTTCCTCCTGCCCTTCGCGGTGGGTGCGACGCTGGCGCTGGGCGGCAACGTAGTCACGGACGCCTTCGGCGTGGTGGCCATGGTCGCGATGACCCCTCTGATCACCATCCAGCTCCTCGGTCTGGTCTACAAGCTGACAGGCAGGCAGAGCACCGCTCCCGCCCCCGCCGCGGACGACCTGGACCGCTACGCCATCATCGACCTGTAAAGGAGGAGCCGCATGAGCGAACTGTATCTGATGGTCACCATCAACGGCCGGGAACGGCTGGCCGACTTCATCTCGGTCTACCGCGAGAACTCCGTCCCGCTGAACTATGTGGCGCTGGGCCGCGGCACGGCCACCAACGACATGATGGGCCTCCTGGGCCTCGACGATTCCGCCAAGTCCGTGATCCTTTCGGTGGTCACCGACGGGACCTGGCGGCGGATCAAGAAGATTCTGGAGCAAAAGATCTACATCGACGTACCCGGTACGGGCATTGCCTTTACCGTCCCCCTTTCCTCCGTCGGCGGTCCCAGAGAGCTGGAGATGCTGACGGCGGGACAGAACTTCACGAGAGGAGATGAGGAAAGCTTGAAAGGCACTGTAAACGAACTTCTTCTGGTTATCTGCAACTCCGGCTACAGCGAGACCGTCATGGACGCCGCTCGCACGGCCGGCGCCGCCGGCGGCACCGTGGTCCACGCCAAGGGCACCGGCACCTCCCAGGCCGAAAAATTCCTGGGCATCACCCTGGCCTCCGAGAAGGACGTCATCTTCATCGTGACGAAGACCGCGGAGAAAAAGGCGATCATGAGCGCGATCATGACCCAGGCCGGCACTGCCACCCGGGCGGGCGCCATCGTCTTCAGCCTTCCCGTCACCGATACCGCGGGGCTTAGGCTCCTCGAGAACGACGAGGAAGAGGAAGCGCCGGCCGCGGATGAGGTTCCCGCGGAGAAGGCGGAATAAGCCGCGCGGGGCGGGCTGTTCATTCACCGAAACAAAAAGGAGCGCAAGGAGGCTCAACGTTCTGTTGACCTTCCTTGACGCTCCTTTTTCCGTATGATTATATAAAAGTGTACTACATGGGGTAGTACACTTCGAGAGGGGGTGAGGCCATGATCGTCATCGATAAGACGTCGGAGCTTCCGGTCTACGCGCAGCTGGTGCGGCAGATCGAGCTCGGGATCCTGCGCGGCCTCTACCTCCCCGGCGACCAGCTCCCCTCGGTGCGGGAGCTGTCCGTCACACTGGGCATCAACCCCAACACGATTTCGAAAAGCTACGCGGAGCTGATCCGCAAGGGCGTGATCGTATCCGCCCACGGCAGCGGCTCCTACGTCTCGCCCGACGCGCCCGCGCTTCTGGCCCGGGAGGCGGAGGCGCGGCTGCCGGAGCTCAAGGAACTGATCGGAGAGCTGCTCCGGTCCGGCGTGGACGGCGAAGCGATCCGCAGGACCGCGGAGGAAGCCCTGAGGGAGAAAGGAGACGGTTGAGATGCTCGAATTCATCGATGTGAAATACGGAAACAGCTTCGCGGCGGACTTCCGCCTGCCGGAGGGCTGCTTCTGCGGCGTGTTCGGAGAGGGCCGGACCGAGCTGATGAAGCTCGCCGCCGGAATCCTCGCGCCCGCGGAGGGCCGCGTCCTTCAGAACGGCCTTGCGCTTTCGGCCGCCGCGGGCAGACGCCGCGTCCAGTATCTGGCCGGCAGCTGCGAGTACTTCCCCGGCGTCTCGGCGGAGGAAGCGGCGCGCCTGTTCGAGGCGCTCTACCCGGCTTTCGACCGGCCGGCCTTCGAAGCGCTCCTGGCGCGCGCGGACGTCCCGTCCCGGAAAAGCGCCGCGCGGCTGAGCGAGCGGGACCGGCTTCTGGCGCGTCTTGCGCTTGCGCTGGCCGCGGGGCCGGAGCTGCTGATCCTGGACGGCGTCTGGGACCGTCTGGCGGACCCCGACCGAACGCTCCTTCGCGAGCTTCTCTTCGCGGCCCTCGAGGAACGGCGGCTCACGGTGCTCGCGGACTTCGCCTCCCCCGAGGAGGCGGAAAAGCTCTGCGACCGCTTCCTGCTGCTCCGGGACGGCCGCCTCCTTTGGGAAAAGGAGGCCTGGGCGCTTCCTGAGGAATACTGCCAGGCGGAGTTTACGGGCGCGGACGACGCGCGATTGCGGGAGTTCGCGGGGGAGTCGCTCCTCTCGTTCGAGACCCTCGGCCGCAGCCGCCTGCTCACGCTCCGCGTGAGCGAGGAGGACGCCGCGGACCGTTTCCGCGCCGCAGGTCTTCCGCCCTGCGCGCTCCGTCCGCTTTCGGCCGCCGAGATCCTGCGGCGGGAAGGAGGCCTCCGATGAAACACAGCAGCTTCCGCGCGGAGCTTCGCGCGCTTCGTTTCCCCTTCCTCTGCCTGCTGGCGGCTTCGGTCCTCGGCGGCGTGCTCGCGGGGCTTCTGCTGACCCACGACGTTCAGGGCGAGTGGCTCCGGGCGAACGGCCTCCTCGCCGAATACCCCGGCTACTACGTCGCTGACGCGCCGGAGGGCCTGGAGAAGATTGCGGCGGAGGACTTCGTTCCCCTGACCGGCGCGCTTCCGGTCGGCCGGATCCGTCTGGGGCTCGCCTCCGCGCTTCTCGCCTGTCTGGCGCCGCTTCTCCTTCTTTCCGCCTTTTCCTACCTGTTCCGGCGGGGCGGACGGGATCTCGTTGCCGCGCTCCCCGTCCCGCGCGGAAAACGGCTGACAGGCAAGACTGCCGCGGCCTGGCTCCTGATGCTGCCCGCGCTCGCGCCCGCCGCCGTCATCCCCTTCCTGTTCGCGGCGTTCCATCCCCACTGCCGGGTGAGCGGCGCGGACCTCGCCGCCGTCGGCGCCGCCGCGGCCGTCACGGCGCTCTATCTCGACGGGATCTTCTGCCTCGCGCTGAGTGAAGCCGGGCCAAAGCCGGGCGCCTCCCTGTTCCGGGTGCTCCTGCTCTTCCTTCTGCTCCTCGTCACCGTGCCGCTCGCGCTCCAGTGCTTCGCCTTCAGCGTGCGCCAGCAGAGCGAGGTCCTGCGGGATTCCGAGCTCACCAACCGGATCCTCACCGCCTGGAACACACTTCCGCTGCGGCTTCTGCGGGCGGAGCTCCCATATCCCGGCGCGGGCGCCCTTGCGCTCTTTGCCTCCGGGGGCTTACTCGCCGCGGCCCTGGGCGCTCTCCGGAGCCGCCGGGCGAAGCGGGGCGGGCTGCTCCTCTTCCTGCTGCTCCTCGATCCCGCCCTCCTGCTCGTCACGCGGGAATTCACCACCAACGCCACCGCCGCTTCCCGGCTGCTGCTCGGAAGCGCGCTGATCCTCTGCGCACCCCTGTATTACCTGATCGGAAAACGCTTCACACCGGCCGACGGCCCACGGACCCGCGTCCTGCCCGCCTGGCTCGGGACCGTGCTCTGCACCGGCCTTTTCGTTCTCCTCGTAGAACTCGCCGCCCGCTGACAGAAAGGAAATACCATGAAAAAATGTCTTGCCCTGCTGCTTCTCGTCCTGCTCCTCTTTCCTTTCACGGCTGAGCTGTGCGCCGACGCGCCGGAGGAAAACGCGCCGTCCGGCGAGGAAAACGTCGCGCCGTCCGCCTCCGCTCCCTATTTCTCCTGTGAGCGCGAGCCCGTCACCGGCTGCCGCTGCTACGCGCTCTGTCTGAAGGTCCGCGCCTCCGCGGAGGGGCCGCTCTTCAAGCTCGTGAGCGCCTGGGACGAGGCGCCCGATCCCGGCCCAGGCTACTGGGTCATCTTCCGCTACAGCCGCCAGGAAATCCGCTGCTGGCGCTATGCCGTGAAGGTCGTCGAGCCGTAACATCCGCCCGCACAAAAAAAGACCCGGATTCCGCTCCGGGTCTCTTTCATTTCAGGCTTATTCCTTTCAGGCTTATTCCGCCGCGATTTCGTCCACCGTGAGCGCGCCGTCGCGGTAGTCCACCGTGAGGGCGGTACCGGGCTTCGGATCGTCCGCGAGGATCTTCCGCGCCAGCAGCGTTTCGATGTTCTGCTGGATGAAGCGCTTCAGCGGGCGGGCGCCGTACTGGGGATCGTAGGCGCTGTCGATCACGTAGTCGCGCGCCGCGTCGGTGACGGTGAGCGCGATCTGCCGGTCGGTCAGGCGCTTGCCCAGGTCCTTGAGGGTCAGGGTGATGATCCCGCGCATGTTCTCGCGGGAGAGCGGCGAGAAGAAGATGATCTCGTCCAGACGGTTCAAAAACTCCGGCTTGAAGGTCATGCGGAGCTCGCCGTTCACGGCCTCCTGCGCCTCCTCCGAGATGCCGCCGTTATCGTCGATGCCGTCCAGGATGTACTGGCTGCCCAGGTTCGAGGTCATGATGATGATCGTGTTCTTGAAGTCCACGGTGCGGCCGGCGCTGTCGGTGATGCGGCCGTCGTCCAGCACCTGCAGGAGGATGTTGAACACGTCAGGGTGTGCCTTCTCGATCTCGTCGAAGAGCACCACCGAATAGGGCTTGCGGCGTACGGCCTCAGTCAGCTGACCGCCCTCCTCGTAGCCCACGTAGCCGGGAGGCGCGCCGATCAGCCGCCACACGGAGAACTTCTCCATGTACTCGGTCATGTCGATGCGGACGATGTTCTTCTCGTCGTCGAAGAGGGCCTGCGCGACGGTCTTCGCCAGCTCGGTCTTGCCGACGCCGGTGGGGCCGAGGAACATGAAGGAGCCGATGGGCTTCTTCGGGTCGCGGATGCCGGCGCGGCTGCGGAGGATCGCGTTGGTCACGCGCATGACCGCGTCATCCTGGCCCACGATGCGCTCGTGCAGCGTGTCGTCCAGGTGCAGCAGCTTCGCGCGCTCGCTCTCGACCAGCTTGGTGACCGGGATACCGGTCCAGCTGGCGACGATCTTCGTGATCTCGTCCTCGGTGACGGCGCCGGAAAGCAGCTTGCCGTCCCGGACCAGCTCCTCGTTCTTCTTCTCTTCCTCCTCCAGCTGCTTCTTGAGCGCGGGAAGAGTGCTGTATTTCAGCTCGGCGGCCTTCTCCAGGTCGTACTCGGTCTCGGCCTTCTCGATCTGCGCGTTCGCCTGCTCGATCTGGGCGCGGAGGGATTTCACGCGCTCGAGCGCGGCCTTCTCGACGTCCCAGCGGGCCTGCAGGGCGGCGAGCTTTTCGCGCTGCTCGGCGAGCTCCTTCCGGACCTCGGCCAGATGCTTCACGGCCATCTTGCTGTCATCGTCCAGCATGGATTTCTCCTCGATCTCCAGGGACATGACCTTGCGGGCCACCACGTCCACCTCCTGGGGCATGGAGTCGTTCTCGGTGCGGAGCATCGCGCAGGCCTCGTCCACCAGATCGATGGCCTTGTCGGGCAGATAGCGGTCGGTGATGTAACGGTTGCTGAGCTGCGCCGCGGCCACGAGCGCCTGATCGTGGATCTTCACGCCGTGGAAGACCTCGTAGCGCTCCTCGAGGCCGCGCAGGATCGCGATGGTCTCGTCCACGCTGGGCTCGGGCACCAGCACGGTCTGGAAGCGGCGCTCCAGGGCGGCGTCCTTCTCGATGTATTCGCGGTATTCGTCCGTGGTGGTCGCGCCGATGCAGTGCAGCTCGCCGCGGGCCAGCAGGGGCTTCAGGAGGTTGCCGGCGTCCATCGAGCCCTCGGTCTTGCCGGCGCCTACGATGTTGTGGATCTCGTCGATGAAGAGGATGATCTTGCCGTCGCTCTCGCGGATCTCGGAGAGCACGGCCTTGAGGCGCTCCTCGAAGTCGCCGCGGTACTTGGCGCCGGCGATCAGCGCGCCCAGGTCCAGCGAGAAGATGCTGCGCTCCTTCAGGGAATCGGGCACGTCGCCGCGGACGATCCGCTGCGCGAGGGCCTCGACGATGGCGGTCTTGCCGACGCCGGGCTCGCCGATCAGGCAGGGATTGTTCTTCTGCTTGCGGGACAGGATGCGGATCAGGGTGCGGATCTCGTCGTCGCGGCCGATGACCGGGTCGAGCTTCTGCGCCCTCGCCAGCTCCACCAGATCGGTGCCGTACTTGCTGAGCACGTCGTAGGTCTCCTCCGGCTCCTGCCCGGTGACATGGCTGTCGCCGCGGACACCCCGGAGGACCGTCAGGAAGTTCCCCTCCGTGAGGCCGTAGGTCACGAAGACCGTGCGGAGCGTGAGGGAGGGCTTCCGGAGCAGGCCGATCATCAGGTGCTCGACGGAGACGTAATCGTCTCCCATCTCGCGGGCCGCGTCCTCGGCGGCCTTGAAGGAATCGTTGAGCTCCCGGGAGACGTAGACGCTGTCGTTGTCCTGCGCGCCGCTCACCTTCGGGAAACGGCGGATCTGGTCCTTCACGGTATTCCGGAAGGCGTTTTTGTCGATATTGAGCTTGGTGAGGAGCGAGCCGATCAGGCCGTCCTGCTGCGAGATCAGCGCCAGCAGCAGATGCTCCTGCTCGAGCTGGGAGTTCCCGTTCTCGCCGGCGAGGGATTTCGCTTCCTTCACCGCGTCCAGGCTCTTCTTGGTCAGTTTCTGAAGATCCATAAAAACCTCCTTAGGTCATAAAATCACGTGGGTGCCGGCGGAGACGTAGCGCCGGACCTTGTCTTCGATGGTCAGGGAGGCGGCCATTTCGTCGCCGATCCCCCGGAAGAAGATCTCCATGCACTCGTCCAGATGCCGGACGTAAGAGAGAAGACCGTCCGCGATCTCCTCCTCGGTCAGAAAATCCCAGCCGCGGCAGTGCAGCTCCCGCACCCACTGGCCGGGCGCCCGCAGGCTGGCGTAGCTCTGCGACTCCTCGCCGCTCGCCTCCCGCGCCCATTCCCAGAGGCGGAAGAAGCGGTCGAAAAGCTCGTTCAGCTCCGCGCTCGCGCTCCGGAGGGTGACCCGCAGAGTGCCCACGGCGACGTCGCCGCTTTGGCGGTCCCGCACCGGCTCGCCGAGCTCGACCGAGTAGCGCAGCGTCGGATTGTATTTGTAGGAAAGGCCCGCGGAGAGCAGAAGACTCCGGGCATTCGCGCTCTGCAGGCGGAAGCGGTAATCCTGCTCCAGCGCTTCGGCGACCCCGCCGAAGATGCGCCGGTTCCGGTCCTCATAGGTGACGCAGGAAGCGTAGTCGGCGAGGATCCGGTCCGCCAGCGCCGAGCGGCTGAGGCCCTGACGTCTGGCCAGAAGATCGAGCGCCGCGACCACCTCGTCCGTCAGCGCGAGGGAATAGATGCTCTTGCTCATGCGGGACTCCTTTCTTTCGGTATTTCACCTTCGGGAGTTATTATAACACAAATCGGAGGCGGAGGCAATAATTTGCACAGTATATTAATAATATTATCAGCAGATTTTTCAATTTCAGCCCTTTTCCCACACAAAAACGGCGCGTCACGCGGACGCGCCGTCTGAAATACCGGTTCACTCCGAAAACACTGCCTGTCAATCGGCATCTCCCGGCCGCCAGGCTTCAAAGACTAACCCGTGGAGTTTCGCGTATTCCTCCACCGCGCTTCCTTCCTGTCCGCGCAGGGTCACTGTCTCATCGAAAACATGCTCCGCGATATACTCCGGCGAACCTTCGAAAAACACAGTTTCGAGGTCGAAGCACCCGCAAAACGCGGAATCACCCAGATAACTCACGGTAGAAGGAATAAAAACCGTTTTCAAAGAGATACAGTCACAAAAGGCTCTCTCTAAAATACGTTCAGCCGTCCCCAAATCGACCCAAGTCAAATGCAGACATCCGCAAAAAGCGCCCGGTCCTATTTCTCTGATTTTTTCCATTACTATCGCTTCAAGATGACATTCGCGAAACGCATCGGACCCAATCATTGTCACCGCAAGCCCATTATGCTCGGACGGAATCCTGACGGTACCCGCGGCATCACATCCTTCCTCGAATCCCAAAACCACGATTTCAGTACCGCGGGACAATGCCAGGGACTTATATATAAATTCGTCGAAGCCCTTCTCCCGACAACAGCAAAGAAAAAGAAGCAATGCCGTCATCACGCACAGCAGAACATAGCGCAAGGCGCGCGCACTCTTCACAGTTTCTCTCCTTTCAATCATCAGGTATGGTGCAAGCCTTCCGTCACTCTCCGTCCGGCACCCAAGCTACGAACCCGAGCCCATACCGTTTTGCATACTCTTCCACAGAGGTTCCCGCAGGACCGTAAATGACGACCCTCTTATCGCCTTCGAAGATATCATCCTCCAGATGCTCAGGCGCTCCTTCGAAATAGACCGCCTGCAAATTCGCGATTCCGGAAAATGCTCCGCGCTTAATTCTGAAAACCGTTTCGGGAATGGCAACACTCTCCAATGACAGACATCTTCTGAAGGCCTGCTCCCCGATGATCTGTACTTCGTTCATGCAAAGTTCTGAAAGGCTCGTACAACTCTCGAAGGCACACTCTTCAATCACCTTCACTCCGCCCAAATCAGCCTTAACCAAATTCCGGCAGTTGCAAAACGCGGCGTATCTGATTTCGATGACCGATTCCATGCGCAATTCAGAAATCCGGTCTTCTCCGGCAAAGGCGTGATCCGCTATCTCCGTCACTCGATAGCTTCCATACTCGGACGGAATGGTTACCGCCGCAGCAGGTTTCCGGACCGCAGCATCCTCAATCGCGCATTCCGCGTGATCAGCATATTCAAACACAGAAAAACGGAACTTCACGGCGTCGCAAGCGCAGAGAAGGCAGGGAAGGAGAAGGAGGACACACAGTATTTCACTTTGTATATGTTTTTTGCACTTCACGACTAAGCTCTCCAAGATTGTCACCTCTTCCTATCCACCCCAGCAGCGCATTAGGGGATCGGAGATTGAACGAAATCGAAAAAACCAATGCTTTTGTCATAGATATATTCAGTTCGGAGTCTTGATAATCACGATCAACAACACCCGCCGTCATTTGCAGTTTGGTCCCCTCTGCATTCAGCAAATAACCATCTGTATCAACTCGAACCGCGCGGACCATAGTATGTGCTCTTTTCCCATCGCCGAAATAATCATAGTGTTCCGAATATGCACTAGGCCAAAGATGAGAGTTCTCAGTAGCAATCGTATCATTATTTGTATATGCAGAAAAAACCGCATCCGCAACAGAAAGAACACCCGATTTGTCTAATTGAAGCGCCAATGCCTTCGCAACAGTAAAACCTAGATTGACATTATTTTTGTTTTTGAGGAGCGTCGTCTGTTGGTAAATATAATCGTATCCGCTATTTGAGGAGGTTTGAGCGCAAGCAATGGACAATTTCACATCATACATTCTGAAGTCAGTTCCCATAAAACTGGCCTCTATTGTATTTCTCGAGTTGTAGTACATAAATTGCCTATCAGCAACCAGCACAATTTGCATACTCGCAGACGTAGTATTCGCCGTTGGCGTATTTCTTACAATGCTATAAAACAGACATTCCACAGAAATATTGCCCGTATCCACCGGCCACTCGACGCCTTTTATCACGCACCCGTTAGTTGATCCCCAACTATAGAAAAAGCACTCTCGGACAAAGTTCTCCCAACCAATCGCGTCAATTACATCCAAATCCGTATCATCAAGTGTATCTCCCCAAAAAGGAGCTTGCCTCGTTGTAGCCGTTTCTTCTCCTTCCATCAACGGAAAATACTCCAAAATACACGGACTTAGTTGATAATACCAAGAGGCATTAGTCACGATTTTTTCCATTTCCGAACTTTTTGATTTTTTGGAAATAACAATCGCGTTTTCAGTTACAATACTCGGAATCTCATACTGCTGCTCAGCATAATAATAATGGCCATTTGAAAAAGCAGCAATTCTGATTACATCGCTCCCCGCTAGATAGCGGTTTTCAAGGTTTAGATTGTCAAGAGAAGCAGATATTTCAAATTCTATATTTAAGACAGCAATTGAACTGTTAACTTCATGCTCGGACTCAACAAAATAGAACCTGTTCCCTTCCAAATTATCAATAACTCGATAAAACATGCCAACGGTAGAAAAATCCAGATTATCCAGTTCGCCCGACACCCTGACTTCCCCTTTTTCAGTTAATTCAAGCCGAATATTCGTAGCTCTCACGATACATAGTTTGTCTTCCATAGAGGATATAGAATCAGCAGACGCTGAAATAGGAAACACCAAAGTTAAACTACAAAAAAGAAGAATTGCGACAAACCGGGAAAATAAACCATTTTTGTGTTTTCGAAAGTACATTTTATTACCTCCTATGTTCATTCGTCAAATCACGTTCTCGTCAAGGCACAAACCCTCTCCGCTTATTCTAAATCAATTGTACACCATTGCGCAGAGCAAAAACAAGTCCTTTCTTCGATTACTCCGTCCCTAAGGCGTACCGCATTTCCCCGGCGGATGTACCGCATTTCCCCGGCGGACGAATTGTTATTGATCTTTCTTTGTGCTACAATATAAAAAGAATCCTACCACAAGGAGCCCCCATGGACACTTCCCGCATCATCGGCTATTCCGTCATCAACCCCGTCCGCGTCGACGAGGACTATCTCCGCTTCTGCGTAGATTACGCGATCCGCACCGGCGTCAACCATCTGCAGATCATCGGCCCCATCCACGACACGCGTGTCGGCAATCTGGACGGCATGACCCTGTACAAGAAATATTCGCAGTTCAACGAGGGCAAGGACCTCGAATACATCGCCGCGACGCAGGCCGCGTTCGCCCGCGTGCTGCCGAAGGCGAAGGAGGCCGGCATGCACCTCTACGTCTGGCATCACGAGCTGGAGCTGCCGGACAATCTCTCCGACTTCTACCCCGAGACCCTGAACGATACCGGCGACTACGAGGTCACCAGCCCGGTCATCAGGGACTTCATCGAAAACAAGGTCTTCGATTTCTTCGACGAATATCCCACCATCGACGGCATCATCCTCACCCTGCATGAGACCAAGGTGCCGCTGCTCAAGCTCCAGCACCAGAAGCTGGGCCGCAGCGAGCGGGTCGAGTACGTGACCCGGCTCCTCTACGATGCCTGCGCCGCCCGCGGCAAGGAGCTGATCGTCCGTCCCTTTGCCAGCATCCCCGAGGACTACTCGATGCTGATGGAGGCCTACGCCCGGATCTCCCCGGAGCTCGTCGTGATGGACAAGTGGACCCAGTTCGACTGGAGCCTCTGCGCGCCCCACAATTCCTTCTTCGACCGCATCACCGTCAATCCCCTGATGGTCGAGGCCGATGTCTTCGGTGAATTCTTCGGCAAGGGCCGGCTCCCGCTGATGCTGCTCGACCACATCGCGGCGAAGGCCGAATACTGCGAGTCCTACCACGTGCGCGGCTACTGCGCCCGCATCGACCGGAACGGCATGATCCCCTTCGGCGACGTGAACGAGGTGAACCTCGCGGTGATGGACGCCGCGATGGCCGGCCGCGACATGGACGAGGCCGCCCGTGCGTTCTTCGCGCAGCGTTATCCCGGCGCGGGCCCCGAGGTCTTCGAGCTGATGCGCGACACCGAGAACGTGGTCAAGCACATCATCTACCTGAAGGGCTTCCTGTTCAGCGAGCTCAGCTATTTCCCGCGGCTCAACCACAGCAAGAACCATTTCTATTTCGAAATGATGCGGGACGACTACCGGATCGAATCCGGCGAGTGGTTCATCCCGAACGCCTGGGACCGCGGTTCGCTCGAAAGCGTCCGCGAGGAGAAGGCGTGGGCGCTCCGCCGTGCCGAGGAGCTGCTCGCGCAGGCGGAGGCGCTCCGCGGCAGGCTCGACGCCGCCGATTTCGACGCGCTCCTCGTGAAATTCCAAAATCTTCGACTGGTCGCGGCCGTCTGGCAGCAGCTGACCGAGGTCTTCTACCGCTACGAGCAGTTC
The DNA here is from genome assembly GCA_045641505.1 of Bianqueaceae bacterium. GTDB lineage: Bacteria > Bacillota > Clostridia > Lachnospirales > Bianqueaceae > JAZQNF01. The sequence goes on from JAZUHB010000063.1 coordinate 15,745, forward strand.
TTCGTGCGGAAGGACGCCGCCGAGGAAACGGCGCTCACCGAAGCGCTCTCCCGGCTCGAAGCGCTCCGTGACGAGGGCCTTGCCCTCCTCGGCGACCGTTTCTACTGCTTCCTGGGCGACGCCGGCGACGTGCACGATTTCATCGGCGCCTTCACGGACGAGGTCCGCGAGAGCTTCGCCGCCGAAAAGGCCGCCGCGCTGGAGCTCGGCGACACTCCCTACGATTACGTCCTCTGCGGCGCGGGCAGCGAGGGCCACGCCATCAAGAAGGAAGTCAACTACAGCGACACGCTGGTCAAGGACGGCGAGGTCTGCCGCATCCCGGGCCACAATCCCGAGCGCGACTGGGGCCGCGTGAACACGCACGGCTGGTTCAGCTACGAGCTCCGCGTGAAGCCCGGCGAGCCCATCGACCTTCTGCTCCGCGCCGGCTCCTATACCGACACCCTGGCGCTCCGCCTGACCGTGGACGGTGAGGAGCGCGAGCTCCGCGTGCCCGCGCCCGCCGGCCGTCTCTGCGACTACGTCTTCCGCTTCGCGAATCCCGGCACCCGCGACCGCGTCCGCGTCCGGATCGACCGTGTGAGCGCCGACACGCCCTTCGTGAGCCGGATCGTGATCGGATAAGCAAAACCCGCCGAAGAGAGAAACTTTCTTCGGCGGGTTTTTGGTGGGCGGCCACCCTTCGTCGTGGTTTTTAGGTAAGCGGCCAGCCTTCGTCTCATTTTTCGGTGCTCTTTTGCAAAATTTACGACAAATCGGCCGAAAAAGGGGAATTTGACAGAAAGCAAAAAGTGACTATCCGCAGATTTCTGTCAAATCGGGCAAAAACACGGAATTTGTCGTAAATTTTACCTATCTCAACAGGTTTGGACGCTTCTCTGGTAAGCCGGGTTCCGTCCCCTCCACACATTTGTCCGATTTGATGCATCCATTTTCTGTCAAAAACATCAAAAACGGCGAATTTGTCGTAAACCCCACAAAGGTCATGAGCTCGTTTACGTCAAATCCAGCGAAAACGGCCGATTTGTCGTAAATTTTCTGTTTCGAGCTCGAAAAATGAGACGAAGCTGAAGCAAATGCCCCGAAATGTGCAGGCGGGACAGAACTTCACGGTAACGCAGCGCGGGCGCGGCGGAAAAAGCACAAAAAACAGCGGCGCATCAGCGCCGCTGCACTTTTTTCATCCCTTGGACTGCTCGGCCCCTCTCCTCAGCGGATGATGCGGCGGATCCAGTTGCGCTCCTTGAGAGAAATCTTGCCGTCCGCGGCGCAGACCAGCAGGCAGATCACGACCATGTCGTACTTCAGGTCTTCATCGATGCGGCCGTAGAAGGCGCTCATCACGTCGGCGAAGCTCTTCAGGTCCTCGCGCTCGCCCTTGTTGCGGCGGACGAAATCCTTGCAGGCCTCGTAGCTCAGGCGGTCGCCGAAGAAATCCTCGAAATGGGGCGCGGCGAGCATGTATTCCTCTTCGCTGAGCTTGCCGTCGGCGACGCAGGAGGCCAGCACGAAATTGCCGAAGATCTGCAGGGCGGTATCCTCGCCCTCGCGCATCTCAGCCAGCACGGGGATCACGTCGGCCTTCATGTCCTCCATCGTCTGGAAATATTCCTCGGGGCTCATCGCCTCGAATTCTTCGCAAAGCTGATCGAACTCAGTCATGTTTCGGCTCCTTCCGGATTTTCGTATTTGTTATATTATAACGAAAAAAAGCAGACACCGCAAGTGTCTGCTTTTCGTTCGGTTTCGGCTTAGTCCGCGATGTAGGGCAGCAGGGCCAGATGACGCGCACGCTTGATGGCGGTCACCAGGAAACGCTGATGCTTCGCGCAGGTGCCGCTGACACGGCGGGGAAGGATCTTGCCGCGCTCGGACACGAACTTCTTCAGTTTCGCAACGTCCTTGTAGCTGATAGGCTCGACGTTGTTGCCGCAGAAAGCGCAGACCTTCTTGCGACGGTGCATGGTGCTGGGCTTTCTCTTGATGGGAGCGGTATTCTCAGACATGGTTTTTTCTCCTTGTTAGTTTGGATCCGGATCAGAAGGGCAGGTCGTCTTCGTTGCCGCTGATCTGGCTGTCGACGGTGAAACCGTCATTGGGCTTTTGCTGGGCAGGCGCGGGCGCGGTGCTGTTGTATCCGGCACCGGCGGGAGCGAAATCGGACGCGCTGTTGTTGGCAGAAGCGTTCTTGCTCTCGGCGAAATACTGGTCGGAAACGACGACATCGTGCGTGTTCACGGTGTTGCCGTCGCGGTTGGTGTAGGTGCGGAACCGAAGCTCGCCCACCACGGCGACCTGCTGGCCCTTCTTGAAATACTTGGAAGCGAACTCCCCGGCCTTGCCGAAAGCGACGATGTTGAAGAAATCGGCATCGGGCTCGCCTTCGCGCTTGAACTGGCGGTTGACGGCCAGACCGTAGCGGCAGACGGCGCTCGCATTGGCGCCGGCACCGTAACGGAGCTCGGGATCGCGGGTCAGTCTACCCATCAAAATAATCTTGTTCATCACAAAACCTCCTTAGGCTTGTGCTGCTTATTCTTCGTCTTCACGAACAATAAGATAACGAAGCACAGTCTCCATCATGATGCTGAGGTTCTGCTCAAGCTTAACGGCCATCGCAGGCTCCGCCTCGACCTTGATGAAGTAGTAGTAGCCCTCGTTCTCCTTGCGGATCTCGTAGGCAAGCTTCTTCTTGCCCCACTCTTCCACGTCGGTAACGGTGCCCTCGTACTGTGCGATGTAGCCCTTAACCTTGTCCAGGACCTCTGCACGCTTTTCATCGGTCAGAGCCGCGGAAATCACCAGGGCGACTTCGTATTTGTTCATCTTGTACACCTCCTTTTGGTCTTCGGCCCTTCCTCACCTCCGCCGGCGGGCCGGCAGAAGCTTATAAGAGCAAGGATTGTTATCCACGAAAGTGAATTATAGCAAACAAGCAGCGTAAAATCAAGTGTTTTCTCGTTTTCTTTTCCAGGCCCCGCGGCGCCTCGGCCGCACCATGTCGAAGGGCTCCGGAAGAACGTCCGTCGGAAAACGGGACGCTCGCGGGAATACGCTCCTGATTACAGTATCGTCGTTTTCCCGCGGACGTCCCGCCCTAAAATCATTCTTCGTGAAAAACACACTGACCGGGCCCAGGGCTCAGCACCCAGACCGCTCGGCCGCCTTCGTTTTTCTTGTCGTGACCCAGGGCCGCCGCGAA
>JAZUHB010000064.1:0-12848 GCA_045641505.1 Bianqueaceae bacterium
CCGGCTCGCTTCATTCGTCGCGCCGCAGCGCAGCCCGTGTATTACCTCACTCGCGGCGCAGCTCGTACACTACCTCGCTCGCCGCGCGGCGCGCATCATTTCACTCAGCGCGCGTCACTTCACTCAGCGCGCATCATCTCACCCGCCGCTCCTGCGCGCGGATCAGCTCCTTGTAATAGTCCACCGCGCCGGGGAGCGTGCCCTGCTCGATGTTCTCGTCGATGCCGTGCATGCCCTTCATCTGCTCCGGCCCGAAGTTCACGGGGGAGAAGCGGACGCAGCTGTCGCAGACCCGGCCGTAGAAGCGCGAGTCGGTGCCGCCGGTGACCACGTAGGGCATGATGCCCACGTGCGGGAAGATCTTCGCAATCGTGTCGCAGGTGAGGCGGTAGGCCTCGCCGTCGAGGTCCAGCGCCTTGCTCGGGCCGTTCGCGAGGAGCACCTCGGTCTCGACGCCGTACTTCGCGGCAAGCTTCGCGATCAGCGCGTTGCTCTCGTCCATGCCCTGGTGCGGGATGTAGCGGAGGTTGCCGGTCACGTAGGCCTCCTGCGGGATCACGTTGTAGCCGTCGGAGCCCTTCTGCATCGTGAACGCGATCGTGGTCTGCAGCATCGCGGCGGCCTCGGCAGAGAGGGCGGGCAGGAACAGCTTGACGACCGGCTTCAGGCACCAGAGGTTGCACATCACGAGCTTCAGCCAGAAATTCGTGCAATAGGGGGCCAGGCAGCGGAACATCGCGTCGACCGCCGGGCTGAACTTGCGCGTGAACGGCGTCTTTCGCTCGACCGCGGCGATGAAGCGCGCGAGGCGCGGGATGGGCGTGTTCTTCGGGGGCGTGCTCGAGTGGCCGCCGCGGCCGCGGGCCGTGAAACGGAGGTCGCCGTAGCCCTTTTCGAAGATGCCGATCGCGGCGAAGCTGCCCGTGACGCCCGCGACGGGATCCTGGACGATGCTGCCGCCCTCGTCGCAGAGCATGAAAAGGCGGATGCCGCGGTCCTCGAACCACTGCGCCAGCTTCGGGGCGCCGCTGCCGCCGATCTCCTCGGTGCAGCTCGAGCCCAGGTAGACGTCGCAGGCAGGGACGAAGCCCTCCTGCAGGAGCTCCTCCGCGGCCTGGAAGAAGGTCATCAGCCCGCACTTGATGTCGCCGGCGCCGCGGCCCCAGACCTTGCCCTCGGCGATCGTGCCGGAGAAGGGCGGGTACTTCCATTCACCCTCGGCGGGCACGACGTCCATGTGGGAGATCAGGATGATGGGCTGCAGGGACGGATCGCGGCCGGGCCATTTCATCATCAGATTGCCGTCGATCTCGATCTTTTCGAGTTTCGCGAAGACCGTCGGGAAGAGCTCCGCCATCACGCCGTGGAAGGCGCGGAACTTTTCGACCTCCGGGTCGTCCCGGTGCGAGACGGTCTCGACCTGCACCATGCGGGAAAGCTTGGCAGAGTATTCGTCGATGCGGGCCTGATCGTCGGAGTACTCGAGCGTCGCGGTCTTCTTGCCGGCGGCGAGCGTCCGGATCACCATGATCAGGAACAGGACGAGGAGCAGCGCGGGAATGATCAGCAGGTACTGCATGAGGGGCCTCCTTGAAAAAATTTTCCTCATTATAGCGCAGGGAGGGCGGGGCGCGCAAGCCCGCCGAAGATTTCACATTTTGTTCGTAAATTCCGCGCGAAAACTTGTTATAATGAGGAAAAGAATCATGCGCCGAAGCGCGTATCGACACAAGGAGCAACATCATGGAACCTCTCGTGCTAACTTTCGACGTCGGGACTCAGAGCCTGCGGGCGATCCTGGTCCGGAAGGACGGAACCTTCCTGGACGCGGAGCGCGTCAAATACGCCGAGCCCTATTATTCCACCGGCGAATTCCGGGCGGAGCAGCGGCCCCGCTTCTATTACGAGTGCCTCGTGAAGGCCTCGAACGCGGTCCTTGCGCGGAATCCCGAGGCGAAGGAGGGCATCCGCTGCGTCACCGTGACGACTTTCCGCGACAGCGTCCTCTGCCTCGACGAGAACATGGAGCCCGTGGGCGACATGATCCACTGGCTGGACAAGCGCGAGGCGGACTACGAGCCGTCGAAGATCCCGGCGGCCTACAAGGCGCTCTTCGCGCTGGTCGGCATGACGGACACGATCGAGTACCAGTACCGGGACGCGCACTGCAACTGGATCATGCAGAAGGATCCGGAGCGCTGGGCGAAGACCCGGCATTTCGTCTACATCGGCGCGTACCTGGTCTGGCTGCTGACCGGCGAGCTCTGCGATTCCTGCGCGAGCACGGTCGGCCACATGCCCTACGATTACAAGAAGCGGGCCTGGATGAAGAAGAGCGGCCTTACCTACAGCGTCTACGCGGTCCCGCGGGAGAAGCTCTGCGAGGTGAAGGAGCCCGGCGAGGTCCTGGGACGGATCACCGCGCGGGCTGCGGCCGAGTGCGGGATCCCCGAGGGCCTGCCCCTGATCGGGACGGCCTCCGACAAGGCCTGCGAGACGGTCGGCCTCTCGGTGCAGCGCCCCGGCGCGGCGGCCCTGTCCTTCGGTACCGCCGCCACCGTGCAGATCGTCACCGACCGCTACGTGGAGCCGGCCCCCTTCCTGCCGGCCTATCCGTCGCCGATCCCCGGCCGCTATCACGCGGAGCTGCAGATCTACCGCGGCTACTGGATGCTCACCTGGTTCATCCGCGAGTTCTGCGAGAAGGAGCGGCTCGAGGCGCTGGAGCGCGGCATCCGCACCGAGCGCGTGATGGACGAGCATCTCGCGCAGGTGCCGGCGGGCTCCGGCGGCCTGCTGGTCCAGCCCTACTGGACGCCCGGCGTGGCGACGCCCAACGCCCGCGGCTCGATGGTGGGCTTCACCGACCGCCAGAACAAATACTACCTCTACCGCGCCCTGATCGAGGGCCTGAACTTCGAACTGATGGAGGGGCTCCGCGGGCTGGAGAAGCAGTCCGGCACCCGCGTGACCGAGCTCTGGGCCGCCGGCGGCGGCTCGCGCTCGCCCGAGATCCTGCAGATCACCGCGGACATGTTCGGCCTGCCCGTGAAGCTGATCCAGACGCCTGAGGCCTCGGGACTCGGCTCCGCGATGGCCGGCTTCGTCGCGACGGGCGAGTTCGCGGATTTCGACGAGGCGACCGCGGCGATGGTCCGCGAGGGCGAGGTCTATCGGCCCGACCCGGAGGCGCACAAGGTCTACGAGCAGCTGTTCGAGGTCTACGACGGCATCTACGGCAGCCTGAAGAAGCTGTACAAGAAGGAGAAGAAGATCTTCCGGAAGCTCAGCCGGTGAGGAACGCCGCGGCTGCAGCGTAAAAAATCTTGCGAAAATCCGCCGCGGATTGTATAATAATCGGACACGGTATTCCTATTTTCCGCGAGGTTGTATATGGAAAAGAAACAGTTCGAACTTGGCATCATCGTAGGCCGGTTCCAGACCTTCCACGTCGGTCATCAGCAGATGATCGAGACGGCGGAGGCGCTCTGCGAACGGGTCTGCGTTTTCGTCGGCTCCTCCCAGGAGTACGGCACCTTCAAAAACCCCTATCCCTACGAGGTGCGCGAGATGGTGCTCCGCCGCATCTTCCCGGACACGGAGCGGATCCACATCTATCCGCTGCCCGACAGCGGCGTCGGCAACACCTCCCTCTGGGGCGACTACGTGCTCGACAACGTGGCGCTGCGCTTCGGCCGCCTGCCCGACCTCCTGCTCACCGGCAAGGAGGAGCGGCGCACCGGCTGGTTCGCCAGCGAGAAGGGCATGAGCATCGCCGAGCTCTTCATCCCGAAGACCATCCACATCTCCGCCTCGGAGATGCGCGACTTCCTGATCCGGGACGACCGCGAGACCTGGGAGCGCTACTCCGACCCCCGCATCCACGATCTCTACCTGATGCTTCGGGAGTACGTGATGAAGGCGAAGGATGTGCTCGAGACGCAATCAGTATAAGGGCGCGTTCGAGCGTCTGTCCTTATCCCGCGTGACACGCCCTGTACAATTCGGCTGCGCCGAATTGACTGAATAACACCTATCTTGCCCTGATCAATCCAACTTTTCAGGAGAAAAAATGAAAAACGACAGAGCTTTTCGCTTGTATGCCGGAGAACTTTGCTTCGATGCCGCCCATGCCGCAGAGACTGCGCTCTCTGCCGCCAAAGGCGGTATCGTTTTATTGGAGAATAACGGCGCGCTCCCGCTTCGCGCCGGCGAGCCGGCCGCGTTCTTCGGCCGGATGCAGAAGGACTACCGGGCCATGGGCACCGGCAGCGGCGGTCTAGTCAACGCGATTTCCGAAGGCAATATCTTCGACGAGCTGCGCGCGCTCGGGCTTTCGCTCGACGGGGAGACCGAGGCCTTCTACGACGCGTACGTCGCGGAGCATCCCTACGATGTGGGGAACGGCTGGTATCATCCGAACAGCCAGACCGAGCCGGAGATTCCGGCGGAGCTCCTCGCCGGGGCGGCCTCCCGCTGCGGGACGGCGCTCTATGTGATCACCCGCATGACGGGCGAGAGCGGCGACCTGGCGCCCGGCCGCGGCGGCTTCATGGCCACTGAGACGGAGCTCCGGAACCTGCGGGCGCTCCGGGCGGCCTTCGGAAAGGTCGTCATCATTTTCAACACCGTCGGCATCATGGATTTCAGCGAGCTCCGGGAGTTCGCGGACGCGATGCTGTTGTGCTGGAACGGCGGCATGACCGGCGCCCGGGCCGCGGCCGAGGTGCTGCTGGGCCTCGAGTGCCCCTCCGGCCGTCTGCCGGACACCGTAGCGCGGACCCGCGAGGCCTACCCCACCGCGAAGAACTGGGGCGACCCCGACCGCTGCGTCTACGAGGAGGACATCTTCGTCGGCTACCGCTATTTCGAGACCTTCGCGAAGGAGCAGGTGCTCTACCCCTTCGGCTACGGTCTTTCCTATTCGGAATTCGCGCTCTGCTGCACCGGCATCCGCCGCGAGGAGGGGGCCTTCGTGCTCTCCTACCGCGCGGAGAACCGGGGCTTCGTCCCCGGCCGCGAGGTCGCCGAGCTTTATCTCGAGGCGCCGCAGGGCCGGCTCGGAAAGCCCGCCCGGGTGCTCGCCGGCTTCGACAAGACGCCGCTCATCCGCCCCGGCGAGAGCTTTTCCGGCGAGATCCGCGCCGAACTGAAATACCTGAGCTCCTATGACGAGGCGGCCTGCCGCTACCTGCTGGAGCGGGGCGAGTACCGCTTCTTCCTGGGCGAAAATGTCCGGGACGCCGCGTGGTACGCGGGCTTCGCGCTGACGGAGGACCTCGTGCTCCGCGAGACCGGGAGCGCCCTGGCGCCCTCCCTGCCCTTCCGGCGAATGGTCAACCGGGGCGGCGAGCTCGCGTTCGAGGATGTCCCGCTCCGTCGGGAAGCGCCCGAGCCCGGTATGGCGCCCCTGCCGCCGCGGCCCCTTGACGGCGCGGTGCTCGCGGACGCCGCGGACGGGAAAATCAGCATGGAGGACTTCGTTGCCGGTCTCTCCGACGAGGCGTTGGCGACCCTCTGCATCGGCGAGGGCATGTCCTCGCCCAAGGTGACCCCCGGCACGGGCGGCTGCTTCGGCGGCGTGACCCAGGAGCTTCTTTCGCTCGGTATCCCCGCGGTCGCCTGCACCGACGGCCCCTCGGGCGTCCGGCTCGAGAGCGAGGTGCGGACCGTGCTCTATCCCTCCGCGAGCTGCCTGGCGGCGGGCTGGGACCGGGACGCCGCGCGCGCCTGCTACCGCTGCTGCGGCGACGAGCTGGCCTCGCTCCGCGTCGACATGCTGCTCGGCCCCGGCATCAATCTGCACCGCGATCCCTGCTGCGGCCGGAATTTCGAATATCTCTCCGCGGATCCGCTGCTGGCGGGCCTCATGGGCGCCGCGATCTGCGCGGGCCTCGACGACGCCGGCGTCTCCGGCGTGATCAAGCACTGCTTCTGCAACCACCAGGAGCTCGAGCGCAAGACGAACGAGTCCGTGCTCTCCGAGCGCGCGGCCCGCGAGCTCTACGGCCGCCCCTTCGAGATCTGCATCGCCGAAAGCCCCGTCCGCGGTCTGATGACCTCCTACAACCGCGTGAACGGCCGCTGGAGCGCCTCGAACTATGACCTGACCGAGCGGCTGCTGCGCCGCGACTACGGCTTCACCGGCCTCGTGATGACCGACTGGTGGGCCTTCCTGAACAGCTCCGATCCGGACGAGCGCTACTCCGAGCACGAGTTCTCCGCGATGGTCCACGCCCGGAACGACCTCTACATGGTCTCGGACGATGCCCAGCGCCGCGTGACCGACCTGCGGGAGAAGCTCGCGGCCGGAGGCGCATCGGCGGCGGCGCTCCGCGGCGAGCTGCAGCGCTGCGCCCTGGACATCCTTTCCTACGTAATCGGGACCCTGAGCTTCCGCGCCTGGCGCTCCGGCTGGCAGACCCGCGACCTGGCGGCGGAGTGCGAGGGCCGCGCGCCCCTCTTCGTCTGCCCGGTGACCGACGGCAAGGCGGCCGTCACGGTGCCCGCGGCCGGACGCTTCATCCTGCGGGTGACGCTCCGCTCCGATACCGACCCGCTGATCCAGACGGGCCTCAGCCTGAACGTGCGCCGGCATCGCGCGGCGGACTTCACGGTCGGCGGCACCGGCGGCGGCACGGTCACGGCCTGGCGGGAGCTTTCGCTCGCGAAGGGCGAGAATCTGTTCGAATTCACGTCTGCCGCGAACGCGGCGGGTTCCGCCCCCGTTTCGGCGGTCGAAATCGCATTGTTCTGAAAAAGGAGTTGCCATGAAAAAGATCTTGAAACCTGAAAAGCCCCGGAAGGTCCGCAAGCCGATCTCGTGGAAGACCGTCCTGCTCATCGTTATCGGCCTGCTGCTCGCTGCCGGCATCTTCTTCAGCGTCCGCATGTTCGCGCACAAGAACGGCATCTACAAGGAAGGCCTCGCCTTCATGGAGGCCGGGCGCTACGACGAGGCGGTCGCCGTCTTCGACAGCCTCGGCACCTTCCGCAAGAGCAAGGAGCTCAAGCTCGAGTCGGCGCAGCTGAAGGTCTACCGCCGCGCGGAGAGGCTGCTCGCCGACGAGGAGTACGAGGCGGCCGGCGCGCTCTTCGAGAAGTTGGGCGATTTCCGCGACAGCACCGAGCTGTTCCGGCAGATGGGCCAGATGAAGAAGGCGCAGGAGCTCTACAATCAGCGCGATTACGAAGCCGCGGAGCCGCTGCTCGCCGACCTGACCGTCTACAGCCACGCGAAGCTTCTTCTGTCCCGTCTGCAGACGGTGAAGGCGTTCCGCGCGCTTTCGGCCGAGCTGGAGGCGCAGCACGCGGAGGAGGCCGAGGAGGCCCGGGTGAAGGACCGTCAGGCCGCGCTGCTCGCCTTCGACGCTCAGCTCTTCGCCGACGAGCCCGACGATCTCGTGGAGCTTTGGCAGTGGATCGCCTATTACGACGGCCGCATCTCGTTCGGGGACGGCAATTTCTGGTCGGCCTACACCTTCTTCCGTCAGGCGAAGATCGCCGATTCCGAGGAATGGATGGCGCGCTGCCCGCAGGCCGAGCCCGCCTTCGGCGTCCTCGCGGAGAACGCGGAGTACGTCTCGAAGAACTTCCGTGACCAGGCGCAGTTCACCGTCACGGTGCCCGCCGGCTGCCGCATGTATTTCTGCCTGACCGCGGAGGACGGCACGAAGGTCGCCGAGCGCTATCTGCCCGCCGGCACGGCCGTCACGCTCTGCCTGAAGCCCGGCAGCTACCATCTGGTCTGCGGCTGGGGCGAGGGCGAATGGTACGGTCTCCCGCAGCTGTTCGGCTCGGAGGCGCCCTTCGCGGAGAGCGATCTCACGATGGAGAACGGCCGAGCCTACAGCGTCGAATAAGGAGCAAGCCTCATGTCCTACGTTTGCGTCGTCGGCGGGATCAACGTCGACATCTGCGGCCGCAGCGAGAAAAAGCTGGTCCCGGCCGATTCGAATCCGGGCCGCGTCACCGTCTCGCCGGGCGGCGTCGGGCGGAACATCGCCCATAATCTCACCCTGCTCGGCGTGCCCGTGAAGATGCTGACCGCGCTCGGCACCGACCCGAACGCGGACCTGGCCCGCGCGGACTGCCGGCGGATCGGTATCGACCTGTCCGAGGCGAAGACCGTCCCCGGCGGCGTCACCTCCTCCTATCTCTACGTCGAGGGACCGGAGAAGGAGCTGGCCGTGGGGATCTGCGACGCGGCGATCGCCGAGGAGGTCACGCCCGCGTACATCCGAGAGAAGCAGAGCGTGCTCGACGGGGCCGCGGCCGTCGTGATGGACGGCAACATCCCCGAGGAAACGATCGCCTGCATCGGCGCCCACGCGCGCTGCCCGGTCTTCGCGGACCCCGTGTCCGTGACGAAGGGACGGAAGCTTCTCGGCGTGCTGCCCGCGCTCTACGCGGTGAAGCCCAACGTGAAGGAGGCCGAAATGCTGGCGGGCCGCGCGATCTCCGATGAGGCGGAGCTCCGCGAGGCCGCGGCACGGATCCTTGCGAAGGGCGTGAAAAACGTCTACATCAGCCGCGGGGCCGAGGGCCTCTACGCGGCCGGCCCGGGCTGGGAGCTTTCGCTGCCCAATCCGCCGGACCTTCGCACCGTCGGCACGAACGGCTGCGGCGACACGATGACCGCGGCCCTCGCCGCGGCCTACATCATGGGGCTCGGACCGGAGGAAACGGCCCGCTTCGCCCTGGGCGCGGCAGCCCTCGCGCTGGAATCCGAAGAGACCGTCAACCCCGGTCTCACGCGGGAAGCGGCGCTCCGGAAGGCCGGTCTGATCTCATGAGAAAAGAGGAAAAGGAAATGGATCTCTGCAAATATCTGGACGTAAATCCTGAGGTGGCGGAAGCCCTCCGCGCCGGCAGGCCCGTCGTGGCGCTCGAATCCACCATCATCTCCCACGGCATGCCCTATCCGCAGAACGTGGAGACCGCGCTCGCGGTCGAGCGGATCGTGCGCGAGAACGGCGCGGTGCCCGCGACCATCGCGGTGCTCGGCGGCCGGCTGAAGGCGGGCCTCACCCCCGAGGAGATCGAGTACCTCGGTCGTACCGGCACGGCCGTCACGAAGGCCTCCCGCCGGGATCTCGCGGTGCTGGTCGCGCGCGGGATGGACGGTGCCACCACCGTCACCACCACGATGATCATCGCGTATCTGGCCGGCATCCGCGTCTTCGCGACCGGCGGCATCGGCGGTGTCCACCGCGGCGCGGAGACCACGATGGACATCTCCGCCGACCTGGAGGAGCTGGCCCACACCCCCGTCATGGTGATCTGCGCCGGCGCGAAGTCGATCCTGGACCTCGGCCTCACGCTCGAATACCTCGAGACCCACGGCGTCCCCGTGATCGGCTACGGCACGAAGGAGCTGCCCGCGTTCTACACCCGTCATTCGGGCTTCTCCGTGGACTACGAGATCGACACGCCCGAGGAGCTCGCCCGCGTCTTCCGCGTGCAGAACGAGCTCGGCTTCCCCGGCGGCATGCTGGTCACGAACCCGATCCCCGAGGAGTACTCGATGGACGGCACGGTGATCGCGAAGGCCATCGACGACGCCATCGCCGAGGCGAACGCGCTCGGCATCCGCGGCAAGGAGACCACTCCCTTCCTGCTCGCGAAGATCAAGGAGCTGACCGGCGGCGACAGCCTCGCCTCGAATATCCAGCTCGTTTTCAACAACGCGCGTCTCGCGGCGCGGACCGCGGCGGCGCTTTCCGAATAAGGTCATCCGCCCCCAAAGGAATCCATCATGTCTGTCATCGCAGAAAACCTGGTGAAGGAATTCACCAAGACCGAGAAGGTCGGCCGGAAAACGGAGAAGATCACGTTCCGGGCCGTCGACGGCGTCTCCCTGACCGCCCGCGACGGCGAGACCCTCGGCATCCTCGGTCCGAACGGCGCCGGCAAGACGACGCTCCTGCGGATGCTCGGCACCGCGATGGAGCCGACCTCCGGCAGCCTCCGGCACCTGCTGCCGGACGGGACACCGCTCACGAAGCCGGAGGACGTCAAGGCGAATCTCGGCTACCTGTCCAACAACACGAAGCTCTACGGCAAGTTCACCCCGCGGGAGCTCTTTGCCCTGATGGGCGAGATCTACGGCTTCCCGGCGGAGTACACCGCGGAGCGGACCGAGGAGGTAAGCCGTGCCCTCGGGCTCGGTGAGTTCATCGACAACCGCATCGCGAAGCTTTCCACGGGCCAGACCCAGCGGGCCTCGCTCGCGCGCTGCCTCTTCGCCGATCCGCAGCTCTACATCCTGGACGAGCCCACGCTCGGCCTCGACGTGATGAGCGCCGCCTCCGTCGTCGACTTCATGAGGGCCGAGCGGGAGCGGGGCAAGACCGTCATCTATTCCACCCATTACCTCGAGGAGGCCCAGACCCTCTGTGACCGGGTGCTCCTCATGAACCGCGGCCGGATCATCGCCGCCGCGAGCCCCGCCGAGCTCTGCCGGGAGACCGGGACCGGGTCGCTCCGCGACGCCTTCCTTCGGCTGATCAGAGAGGACGGTGGCGAGCAATGAGAAGACAAGCCGTCAAAGCCATCTTCCGGAAGGAGATCCGGGAGCTCGTCCGTGATAAGCGGACGATGTTTCTGATGTTCGCGATGCCGCTCCTGATCTATCCGCTGCTGATCCTCGGCATCGCCTCGGTGATGCTCAGCGTCGAGCAGAAGGCCGACACCGATACCTACGCGATCTGCCTGGAGGGCGTCGACCCGGCGCTCTGCGGCCGCCTGCTCGGCCTCACGGACGAGGTCAGCTACCGCTTCGAGCGGGCGGAGTGCGAGGATCCCGAGGCGGCCCTCGCCGCGAACGAGATCGCTGCGATCCTGCGTGCCGAGGGGACGGAATATTTCATCGAATACAACTCCGCCTCGAACGCCTCGTCGAAGGCCGAGGGCTTCCTGCGCGAGCAGCTTTCGCTCTACTCGAAGGAGCTCGCCTACGCGCGGCTCGGGGAAGCGGGCCTCGACGCGGAGCACTTCCTCAACCCGATCACCGTCACCGCGGTCGACAAGGCCTCGGAGGAAAAGGCCTTCGGCTCGGTCCTCGGCGGCATCGTGCCGCTGCTCCTCATCATGGGCGTGTTCGTCGGCGCGATGACCCCCGCGATGGACGTGACCGCCGGCGAGAAGGAACGCGGCACCCAGGAAACGCTGATGATGTTCCCGGTCACCGGCCACGAGCTGATCTGCGGCAAATACCTCGCGGTTGCCTGCGCGGGCGCGCTTTCCGCCCTGCTGTACATGCTGACCGTCGGGCTCATCGGCTCCTTCATGCTCGGGCTGATGGACACCGCGGGCGGAGGCCTCTCCCTCGACCTCGGCGCGTTCATCCCCGCGGTGCTGGTGCTCTTCCTCGCGATCCTCGCGTTCGCGCTCTTCCTGGGCGCGGCGCTCATGTGCGTCTGCACCTTCGCGGGCAGCGAGAAGGAGGCCTCCAGCTATCTGTCCCCCATCATGGTGGTCGTGATGCTGCTCTCCTACCTGGGCTTCCTGGACGTGCATCTGACGCCCACGCTGGCCATCGTGCCCGTGCTGAACATCGTGCTGCTGATCAAGAGCGTGCTGATCTTCGAGTACGACGCGCTGGCCATCACGCTGGTGCTGATTTCGAACCTCGCCTACGCCGCGCTGGCGATCACCGTGCTCGGCAAGCTCTACGTGAGCGAGCGGGTTCTCTTCGGCGAGAAGGAGGGCTCCCTGCTGGAGCGCCGCTCCCATGTGCTGCCGGGCAGTGTCCCGACCGCGGGCGACGCGGTCCTCACGCTGCTCGTCGCGATGGTGCTCTGCCTCTATCTGGGCTCGCTGCTGCAGCTTAAGCTCCTGATCGTCGGCGCCGGGCTCACGCAGCTGCTGGTCATCGCCGTGCCCTTCCTCGCGGCGCGGTACGGCCGGGTCGACCTGCGGGAGACCTTCCGGCTCCGGGCGCCCAACGTCCCGGCGGTCCTCGCGGCGCTGATTCTCGCGGTCGGCGCGTTCTTCTTCTGCAACATGGTCTGCCAGCCGATCGCGCGGCTCGCGGGCGACAGCGCGGAGATCTTCTCCGAGACCTTCGAACTGCTCGAGAGCGGCCAGAGCTTCTGGATGATCTGGCTGGTGGTGGGCCTCCTGCCCGCCCTCTGCGAGGAGGCACTGTTCCGCGGCTACCTGCTTTCGGCCTTCTCGAAGCGGATGAAGCCCTGGCTGGCCATCGGCCTGTCTGCGCTTTTCTTCGCCGTCTATCACATGAATTTCTACCAGGGCTGCTACGTGTTCCTGCTGGGGCTGATCCTGGGCTACGTCGTCCTGCGCGGCGGCAGCATCGTCTATTCCTGTCTGATCCACTTCGTCTGCAACTCGATCGCGGTGCTCTTTTCCTGCTTCGCGGAGGAGATCGGCGCGGCGCTCCCGGTCCTCACCCTGGACACGCCGCTCGTGAACGCGGTGACGCTTCTGTTCGGCGCGGCGCTCACGGCGCTCGGGCTCTTCCTTTTTACATTGACGACGCGGAAGAAAACAGCATCGGTGTGACGGTGCTTGCTTATGTGCTGACAAATCCCGGCTTGCCGGGCTGAGAGAAAACCCGCCGAAGAGGATAAATCCTCCGGCGGGCTTTCTTTTGCTGCGGCTCGTTCACGGTGCGCGGAAGCCGCAAGGAAGTGTCCCCGCCGCAGCTTCGTCTCATTTTTCGGCACACTTTTTGGTTTTTTACGACAAATCGGTCGAAAAACGGAAATGTGTCGTAAAGTGCTGAAATGCTTTTTCGCGGTTTACGACAACTCGGGGGAAAAAACGGAGTTTGTCGTAAATTTTACCTGTCTCAACGGCTTTGGACGCGTCGTTGGCAAGCCAGG